>JAHISC010000037.1 GCA_018818445.1 Patescibacteria group bacterium
GATATATATCATCAGTACATTAACCAATTACTTGATCAGGGAGATGCTTATCGGTGTTTTTGTACAAAAGAAAGGCTGGAAGAAATGCGTGAAGCTCAAAAAGCAACAAAGCAAACTCCAAAGTACGATCGTACATGTTGTAGATTTTCAGCGACCGAGGTGCAAACCATGCTCGATGCTGGTGAGCCTTATGTGGTGCGCATGAAAATTTCAGAAGGGGAGACAGTTTTTAAAGATGAAATTAGAGGAACTATCAGAATTCAAAATAGCGAAATTGATGATCAGGTGATACTAAAGTCTGACGGTTTTCCCACGTATCACTTAGCTGTTGTTGTGGATGACTCTCTCATGAAAATTACTCACGTTGTTCGTGGTGAGGAATGGGTTCCTTCAACGCCAAAGCATGTAATTTTGTATAAGATGCTTGGTCTTGATTTACCCAAATTTGCTCATCTTCCATTACTTTTAAATAGCGACAAAACTAAACTTTCCAAGCGGCAAGGCGACGTAGCTGTGGAAGACTATTTGACCCAGGGTTACTTACCGGAAGCTCTTTTAAATTTTGTAGGAACGCTCGGCTTCAATCCTAGCGGCGACCGAGAAATTTATTCAATCAAAGAATTGGTTGAAAAGTTTGATTTGAAAAAAGTTAATAAGTCTGGGGCTGTGATGAATTTAGAAAAATTACGCTGGATGAATAATCAGTATTTACAAAAACTAACAGATGCGGAGTTAAAAAAGTTTGTAAGTAGTTTTATCCAAGCAGATTTGAATAACCCAGTAGTCTTGCGAGCTCTAACTATCGAAAAGACTAGAGCTGATCAACTCAGTGAACTTCAAGAAAAGATTGAGCCGTATCTTACAATGCCAGCCTGTGACCCGTCGATTTTAGTTTGGAAGAAATCTGATGCCGCTGATGCAAAAAACCAATTATTAAATCTGAAAAAATATCTTGAAGGGGTAGGGGAGATTGACTTTGAATCAGTGACAAAAATCGAAGAGAGTTTGCGATCTTATATTGAAAAAAATGAATTGCAGAACGGTAATGTTTTGTGGCCTTTGCGTGTTGCTTTGAGTGGACGAGAAAAATCAGCTAGCCCATTTGAATTTTTGTGGGTCCTAGGAAAGGAAGAAAGTTTGGCGAGAATAGAACGAGCAAGCGAAATTTTGGTATAATGTAAGTGTGGGAAAGAGAATTCCTATAATTGCACTGTTTTTAAGTATCGCGACTGCTTTTTTTGTAGTCAGTATTTTTAGTTTTTCAGCTGTAGTTGTAGCAGCTCCAGTTGAAGATGTGGATAACTTGAATGCTGAAGTGGCAAATCGGAAGGCTGAAATCGAGCAGATCAATAAAAAAATGGATGAGTACAAACAAAAAATTAGTCAGTACTCGCGCCAAACTGCCAGCCTCCTAAATGATTTATCTTTAATTGAAAACCAGATCACTCTAGCGGAACTTGATGTTCAGGCAACGCAAACAGAAATTGAAGCACAGCAGTTAGAAATAAAAATTCTCGAGGAGCAAATCAGATCTGAAAATGAAAAGCTTCTTTCGCAAAAAGCAATGCTGAAAGAAATGATCTTTGCTTTGTACAGACGAGACAATATTGGTTTCGTGGAAGTGATGTTCGGCGCTGATGATTTTGGTGAACTTTTTGAGGAACTGGACCATTTGGAAACTGTTAACAGTGAATTGAATCAGGCTTTAGATGTTACAAAAAACACCAAAGATAATTTAGAGTTAAATAGGGAAAACCAGGAAAATGGACTAGATGAATTGGTCGCATTGCAAGGAGAATTAAAAATGCAAGCGGTTCGTTTGGATTCTCAAAGAACTTCCAAGGATGTTTTGATCGATCAGACTCAGTCTTCCGAAGCACAGTACCGAGTTCTGATGAGCGAACTACGTCAGGATCAGCAATATATAACCTCGCAGATAAACCAACTTCAAGCTGAAATTGAAAGTAAATTAGCTGAAAATGGAGATACATCTGCTGAAGTAGGTGTGTTCTTTACTAGCCCAGTTGATAGTTATGTAACAACAGCGACCTTTCACGATCCAACTTATCCTTTTCGTCATCTTTGGGAGCACTCTGGTCATGACATGGCTGCTCCGATGGGTACGCCAATTAAAGCATCTGCTCCCGGAATTGTGGCTTGGACAAAGACCGGGAATTCTTATGGTAACTATGTCATGGTAATTCATCAGGGAGGCTATGCAACGCTCTATGCCCACATGTCGCGCTTTAATACTTCAGCAGGCTCATACGTAGAAAGAGGGCAGGTGATTGGTTATATGGGTAGCACAGGCTTTTCAACAGGATCTCATTTACACTTTGAGGTTAGAATTAATGGTATCCCTGTAAATCCAGCATCATACGTATCTGGGTTGTAGTCGGCGAGTTAAATATTTTACGACACAACCCCTCCCTACCGATAGTAGAGTAGGGGAAGAGAGGGCGAACATCCATTAGAATTACTCAGAAAAATACTGAGTTAATTTTTTTTTAAATATTTACTAAATAAATATTTTATCAATATAAATTTCTATATAGATAAAAGTAACTAAATTTATTTTTATTATTATAGATACAGTCGAGTTAAGATTTATTTAAGAGATAATCCAGGTGTACACATTACCCTCTAACCGACCTCAAATAAACCTAAGTGTCGTAGAAGATATATTGTACGACACTTCTATTTTCACACCAATGATTAGTGATACCTGTGGTTAGAAAGTTGATTTGGCTCTTCCGGTGTTGTTCAATGCAAATGTATATAAATGCTGCTATTCTGCTAATATGCTTCTCATTTTTATTTTGATAATATTTATTTAATAAATAAATTCTAGCAAAATTATTTTTGATTTGCTTTAGTTTTGTCGATATAGGTGTATATTGTCTCACCCTTCCCTAACTACTATATTGTTTAGTGTCGCAAAATATGTATCAGTCTATATATTAGTTGAGGTTTGATTTGTTTCTAATTAAACGCCAAGGTAACACTAAGGTAACACTAAGGTCGGAAATCCATCCGATCGGATGGAAAAGAGTCCAAAATTAATCTGCAATTAATCTACTATATATTCTCAGCCCAGTTGTCAGTTTCTTTATTTTTCTTCAGTCTTTGTTATTTGTTTTTCTCCAGTCTTTGTCAAAGGCCTCCTGCCAGCTCCTCCCTTTTAAAAGCACATATTTATTTTACGTAAGCTCTATTTTCAAAACGTAGATCAATGTAATTGGTGATTTGTCCAGTATATTCATTTAGTGTAACACCTAAGGCTGTTAACTGTTTAGTTACATCCCCTGCCCCGTCAAATAAAATTTTGTATGGTGCATTAATAATAACGCTGAACCACGGATCAATATCAGACTCTCTTTCGTAAATTAGTGGCGTGATAGCTAATTGTCTAAGCCCTAAGTCAAAACTTAGGATCTTTTCTGGTAGTCCTGGTTCAAAGAGTTGATCGCCAACATATACTGGCGTGCGAGTTTTGTCCTCGATAATTGGCATTGTTGGTTGTAATGGTGCAAATTCACGAGATGATTCTTCTTCAACTGGATCCAATGCCATATTTAGCCGTTCTAGGACGGTATTTCGTTCATTTTGACGCAATTCTCTGGTAATAACACCCTCTAAATCAATAAAATAAAATGATCTATCAACGCGCCATACAAATTCTAGAATTCTTTCTTCAACAACAAAATTTACATTAGATCCCTCAATGGATATTTCAGTACTAGAAAGATCAAATTCGTTGATTAGTTTTTTACTTAAGTCATCAGCTGGCACAAACCAAATATGGTTTTTTGGCATTATCCTTAATCCCTGATGGTTTAATTCCTGCCAGATGTAATTTTCAACTTCTTCATTTGGAATAGTTGTTAAGCCAGTTATTGAAATTGTTTCGATTTTTAATAGTGGTCCGTAAATAATATAAAAAAATCCAGCCATGAGAGCTGCTAGTATTAAAAATATAGGAATTAATTTGCGTCCTAGTTTGTTGGAGCTATTTTTAAAATATGGATTTTGAAAACGCCGTCCGTTGTATGAACGAATATTGGCTTTTTGAAAAAAGTTACGACGTTTTGTCATATGACTAGGCGTGGCAGAATAGGATTGATTTGACTAACAACTTCATAATTAATCGTTGACATGTTCTCAGCTAATTCTTCAGCCGTAATTTCGTGCATTCCATCTCTACCAAGCAGAGTAACTGTATCGCCAGTTTTTACGTTGGGTAGTGTTGATACATCCACCATCATCATATTCATGCAGATGGTTCCTAAAATTGAACAACGTTGACCCTTAATCAAAACCTGACCTCGGCGCGATGATGCTCTCTTGTATCCATCATAATATCCAACAGGTAAAACTGCAATTCTAATTGGTCGATCGGAGACATAAGTTCGGCCGTAGCCAATAGATGTTCCTGAAGCAAC
>JAHISC010000038.1 GCA_018818445.1 Patescibacteria group bacterium
AGGTGGTTAGAGCGCAGTCCTGATAAGACTGAGGTCGATGGTTCGAGTCCATCCACACCCACCACGCCGAGGTAGCTCAGTGGTAGAGCAGAGGTCTGAAGAACCTCGTGTCGCCAGTTCGATTCTGGCCCTCGGCACCAGCAAATTATCTGGAGGACAGAAGCGAATAAACGTCATCTATTTTCTGATCTAGAGCTTATTGCGAACGTATGAATTTAGATGCAGTGCAAGGAAGATTACGAGCAGCGACGAAACGTATCCCGCCTTTTGCGGGACCCCGCGAAGATCAGTTCCTGATCGCCCGGCGGGGCTGGAAGACGTAGAGGAGCAGCAGAGGAATCTGACACAGCAATGCGCTAAATTCAAAGTAAGCAGTACAAGCGGGTATAGTATAATGGCTCATTATGCCAGCCTTCCAAGCTGGAAATGCGGGTTCGATTCCCGCTACCCGCTCCATGAAAAACGGTCACCATCAGGTGGCCTTTTTTCATTGCTTATTCAAGTTTAGGGTCAGGTCTTGAATCTTGAATTTTAAGTCTATTAAACAAAAAAAGCCTCAAAGTGCTATGATCTATCTATATGACAAAAAAGAAAAATAAATTATCGCTGGTTTATAAATTTGTACCCTACATTCTGATTACCATAACCTTGATAACTGGCACAATATTATTTATTAATTATACGAATGCAATTAAAGAGCGAACGGAAGTCGAACGCTTGAGAGTTGAGACGGAAGAGGATCTCGAATTAAAAAAGTTAGAACAAGAGCAGATTCAGATTGAGCAAGAAACGCACCAAGCTGAAGAAGATGCTGAAGCAGTGCTCATCGCTCAGTATCGCCAAGAATGTTTAGCTGTCCAGGAAGAAAACGAAGACAATTTCGAACGTTTTATTAATAGCTGCACGATCAACAATACAATTGACTGGTGTTTAGATTCTGAAGCTGGACAACTATTTATGGACGACTTTACCCCTACCTGGATCGAGGAATGTATAGAATTTAGAATGAATTCTGGACAATAAAAATAATGAGTATGTTTTGGATAATACTTATATTGATCATCGGCCTATACTTGATAATTCGTCAACAACGTCGTCATCACGAAGAGTTTGAAAGACGACTAAACATGACTGAAGGCGAGAAGCAAGAAGAGGCCTTTATTAAAAATCTATCGCCAGAAGAAAGAGAATCATACTTTGAGATGAAGGCAATGAGTGATCTTAACAAAAAATAAATATGAAAAAATTATTCATTAGATTTGGAATTATTATCTGGATTATTTTCGCAATCTTTTCGCCCGTGGTAGCACTTGTTGAATATTTTCATCCTAAATTCGAAAATGGAACAGCAGCTTCAATTGAGGTGCTGATTTGGGCGGTTTATGTATATTTTCTAGTATTCTTTTTGAATAATAGTGAAAGACTAGAATCGCTCTACGAAAGAGGAGATCTCCCAAAAAAATAACGCCCACTATCATCTCTCGAACTCCGTGCCCAAAAACTAGTTCGTAAAGCCATCAGGGAAGGCTCGTGGTAACATACATCTATGAAAAAGAATGCCTTACAAAATCTTTATGCTGGTGTCTCCGCAGTCCCTGCGATAGTTTTAATGATCCACGGTTTATTATTATTGCATGCCTATTTGATCTTAGGAGCGTGGCCACGCCCATACCTCAATGACCCAAAGTATCTTTCCGACTCAATACTTTGGCAGTTTCATTTTTACACAACTATATTTTCAACGTTCCTGCTTTGGGTCATTACTATTATAATTTGGCCGATTTTTTCAGTTTATCTTTTCAAGAAAGGTATTCTTTCAAAAAAGGTTATAATCATCGCATCCATTATATTTATTCTTGCCTCGGTAATTTTATTCTCCCTTTTACAGGGAAGTACTGGAAACTGGTTAGCAGATTAAATCCAAACACCCTCCACTCTCCCAGACCACTGCCCAAAAAGTGACAGAGAGTGTTTATTTTTGATAATAATATACGTCAAGGTCAAACCTCGATATCTGTTTATACTGAATCCGATAATTATCTAACTTTTGTGCTAAAATAGACAAGCTATGCTGAGACGAGCCAAGAGAAAGAAGAAAACTACAAAACCACCCGTAGTTAATACGCGGCTTTTGGCGTCGATTAAAAAAGCTGCTATTGAAAAAGAAGGCTTTGATACAAAAATCAAAATTACCAAGGAGTTCAAAGACGCATATGATGCAATGGAAAATACCGACGATCACATCTTTCTCACTGGTCGCGCAGGAACCGGTAAATCTACACTTCTCAAATACTTTCGCTCCAAAACAAAAAAGAAATTTGTTATCTTGGCACCAACTGGCGTAGCTGCGCTCAATGTAAAAGGCCAAACTATTCATTCTTTTTTTGGCTTTCATCCAAAAATCGAAAAAACTCGCGTCCGCCGAGCTCATCCAGATAACCGAAAACTTTTTGAAAACCTTGAAGTAGTTGTGATCGATGAAATTTCTATGGTCAGAGCTGACCTCCTAGATTGTGTCGATAAAGCCTTGAGACTCAACCGCGGTCGACCAAAAGAAGAATTTGGTGGAGTGCAGATGATTTTTATTGGAGATCTATTCCAACTACCTCCGGTTGTTACCAACGATGAGCAATCTCGATTTACCAGTGAATATATATCACCATATTTCTTTTCCTCAGAAGTGATGCAAGAGATTGGGATAAAAAAAATTGAACTACAAAAAGTTCATCGTCAGGAAGATCGGGATTTTATTAAACTGCTCAATAATATTCGCTGCGGGAAAATTGACTCAACCGATTTAGAGGCTTGGGAAGCTTGTCATGATCCATTTTTTGATCCAAGAGAAGAAGCTGAGTATATTGTTCACCTCACTACAACTAATAAAATGGCTGAGGCACGCAACAACTTTGAATTACAAAAGTTGGATTCTGAGGAATGGCTCTTAAAAGCCAAGTCAATTGGCCAACTCGGCACCAGAAAAATGCCTTCAGAGCCAAAACTAGTGGTTAAAGAAGGAGCGCGAGTAATGTTTACTACCAATGATCCATCTAGGCGCTGGGTCAACGGAAGTCTTGGCGTAATTCGTAAGATTAGATGCAAAGGCCTAGAGAAATTACCAACTCTTTACGTTGAACTGGACAGTGGTGAGCGAGTGGAGGTTGCCCAACACAAGTGGGAGGTGTTTGAATACCAGTATAATGGTGAAAATTTTGAAGAAGAAACCATTGGATCATACTCGCAGTACCCTATTGTTCTGGCTTGGGCTGTGACTATTCATAAAGCACAAGGAAAAACTTTTGATCAAGTGCTAGTTGACGTTGGTTGGGGTGCTTTTGCACACGGCCAAATGTATGTGGCATTGAGCCGCTGCACCACCATGGGCGGTATTACCCTCCTTAAGCCTTTTGCTGCAAAAGATGTAATCGTTGACCGAGCCGTGCTTGATTTTATGGCCAAAGATACCTACAAATCAAAACCAAGACAGTCAAAAATTGAATATTAAGATCGATCTACAAATTTTTTTAACCAAAGAACCCTGCACCAGACCAGTTGGTCGGTACAGGGCGCGCTACTCAGCCGAGTATTTAGCAGCTTTTTCCAAGGAGCCGTACTCCTCCTCCACTTCACTGATCTCCTCATCGGTAAGCTGGAGATCTTCTATCCGCACTCCATCCTCAATTGCTCGACGGATGGCGAAGTGATCGATTATTGTCCCGTGTCGAAACCTGTCATTCCGACGTGCGGAAATAGTCTCCAGAGCAATGCGCAGACGTAGCTCGAGCCGGAGCCGCTCCAGCTCCGGAGCAGAGATGCCGATCGCCTTGAAGAAACGCGACCTCCACTTCTGGTTCCATTCCTCGAGCTTGAGGATGTACGACCAGTCACCACGACCCTCACGCAGCTCCTGTAGCATCCTCTTTGCTTCTTCCTGAGCCTCGGTACGAATAGCGATATCTGCGATGTCGATGATCATTGTCCAACTCCCTCTTGGTTGACAAGGGGTTAGGTTCGCATAA
>JAHISC010000039.1 GCA_018818445.1 Patescibacteria group bacterium
TAGTCCTGGCAGAACTCGATCGAGAACTTTTTGCGGATCAGGTTCAAAAGTGTACTCTCGTGCCCCAGTTATAATTAGGTCTTCTTTTTTATCATTAGTGTCTCCTAAGTCTTTCATGTCTTCCTCCGTACCAAGTGGAAGCAGCTCTACCAATTCAGGTTTTTGTGAAATGGCCGAGACAAAGTCCATGTATGCCACGATAACTTTCTTGTAGGATTTTTTCTTATATTCTTCAAGGACAAGAGATGAAATTGGTAGAGTGTCTTGGAAAGCTGGTTTGTTGGTCAAGCCTTCAAAACTGGCAATTACTTGAATTTTTTCTCGTTGCATTACCATACTGCCTCGGCGGCCAATAGTTATTGCTTCCACCGGCCCATCAATTTGACGAATTGCTTTCAGGGCTGCTCGGCCGAGGTTGGCGTTGAATGCACCGGCTAATCCTCTGTCTGACGAGAACAAGACAATCAATGTTTTTTTAGCCTCAGTATTTCCGTCCAGCAATGGATGCGATACTTTTTCACCAACTGCTCGAGTTACAGCGCGGATCGTGTCCCAAGATAGTTGAGCAAATGGTCTGGTTGCCAGCACGCTGTTTACTGCTCGACGCATTTTTGAGGCAGCCACAAGCTCCATCGCCTTGGTGATTTTTTTGGTGTTGGCGATTGACTTGATGCGTCGTTTAATTGTTTTAGCGTTGGCGGCCATAAACGGTAGATAGTAAATAGTAGACAGTAGACAGTAGACAGACTAGACACTAAATGTGCTCTTAAAATCTTCGATATGCTTTGTGAGAGTTTTAGTGGTTTCTTCATTTAGTTCGCCGGTTTCATCAATCACACGCAATACTTCGCTACCACTAACTTTCATATATTCTAAGAATTTAGCTTCAAATTCTTGAATTCGCGCAGCTTCAATATCATCCAACATGCCGGCGTTCAAAGCAAACATTACTGAAGTTTGCTCGGCTACCGAAAGCGGAGCATATTGTTTTTGCTTCATTACTTCCATGGCTCTTTTACCACGTTCAAGTTGTTTTTTTGTTGCTTCATCTAGATCTGTAGCGAATTGAGCAAATGCTTCAAGCTCACGGAATTGAGCCAAGTCAACTTTAAGTGTTTTAGCCACTGACTTCATAGCCTTAGTTTGAGCAGCTGATCCAACACGTGAAACAGACAATCCAACGTTCAAAGCCGGTCGCTGACCTTTATAAAAGAGGTCGCTTTCCAAATAGATTTGCCCGTCAGTAATAGAGATAACGTTAGTAGGAATATATGCGGAAACGTCACCGTTCTGTGTTTCGATTACTGGCAAAGCTGTAATTGATCCGCCGCCGTAGTTATCGTTCAGTTTAGCTGAGCGTTCCAAAAGGCGGGAGTGTAAATAGAAAACGTCGCCAGGATAAGCTTCGCGTCCCGGTGGTCGTCGCAAAAGAAGTGAAATTTCACGGTAAGCCCAAGCGTGCTTAGAAAGATCATCGTAAATTACTAAAACGTCTTCACCTTTAGCCATAAAGTACTCTGCGATCGCACAACCTGAATACGGTGCAATATAGGAAAGTGAAGCCGGATCAGAAGCACCAGCCAAAACGATCGTGGTGTATTCCATGGCTCCAGCTTTTTCTAGACGCGCAGTGAGGCCAGCGATTTTTGATTCTTTTTGACCAATAGCAACATAGATACACTTCATGTTCTTACCTTTTTGGTTGATGATGGTATCGATAGCAATGGCAGTTTTTCCTGTTTGACGATCACCAATTATCAACTCGCGCTGTCCACGACCAATAGGGATTAAAGCATCGATTGCTTTGATACCAGTTTGTACAGGCTGATAAACACTTTGACGGGTCATCACACCAGGTGCGATTTTTTCGATTGGTTGAAAAGTGTCAGTTTTTAATTCTCTACCGTCCAATGGTTCACCGAGTGGATTAACCACACGGCCAACAATAGCGTCACCAACAGGAATCGAAAGAACACGACCAGTTGATTTTACTGTGTCGCCTTCGTTAATACCGCTAGCGTCGCCCAAAATAACAGCACCGATTGTCTCTTCCTCGATGTTTAGAGCAACACCAATTGTGCCGTTAGAGAATTCAAGCATTTCTTGTGACTTTGCATCAGCTAGACCACTCATGCGCACCACACCGTCAGCTACTGAAAGAACCGTGCCAACGGATTCAACGTTAGCCTCGGTCTTAAATGACTCGATTTGTTTTTTTAATTCTGAAATTATGTCTGATTTGTTAGCCATACTATTTTTTATGATGCAAGAGTTGTTTTTAATCTTCGTAGGGCTCCCGATACTGAGCCATCAATGCGTTTGTCGTCAATGCGGATTACCGCACCTCCAATTAATCTTTCATCTACCCGCTCTTCCACATCAGCTCCTTTTATTAGCGCTTCAATCCCCTTTCTCGCTTCTTTATTAAGGCCGTGAGCCGAGATAATCTTCACGCTTGATGCTCCGTATTTATCCCTCCAGATTCTGTGGATTTGCCGTTCAACCTCTCTCCATTGACTGATGAGATTGTTTTCAGCTAGGAAACCCACAAATTTTTTGATAATTTTTTTTGTTTCTGCCTCGCTAGCCCCATCTAGTTGATCAACTAGAATACTGGCGAGTTTTTTTACTTCAACTGCCATATTAGGTCATTTTTCTTACTACCTCTTCGGCCAGAGATTTAGATTTTTTCTCATCAACAGCATCCTGCACAATTCTGGCAGCCGCTTTCATAGCAATATCAACTACATCTTTACGCATTTCTCGTACCATTTCAGTCTTTTCATCAGCTAATTGTTGCTTGCCTTTAACAATAACTCTTTCCACCTCACGTTTGGCAGCAGCAATTATTTCTTCGCCACGTTTTTCAGCATCAACTTGTGCTTTTTCTGCGATACCCTGCGCTTCTTTACGAGCTTCTACAATAACTACATCTCTTTCTTTCTCAATAGCTACCATTCTTTTCTCGATCTCATCCGCTTGTTTAACACTTTTTTCAATTTTTTCTTGGCGTTCCTCTAAAAAGCGAGTGATCGGTTTATAAACAAAAATCCACAATATAATCAGAACGATCAAGAAATTGACCAACTGAGCAGCAAACATGGTACCGTTCAAACCAAATTGTCCGGCCACGGCTTCAATCGGATTAGCTGACTCGGTATGAGTTACTTCTTGTGTGTATGAATCGGTTGTTTCTTCGTGTGACATATTATCTAATCATCTAATCATTGATGAGCGTACATTGTTACCCTATCCTTAGTTTGGGAGAGCTCAGAGGTGGTCAATCGTAGTTAGTTAGAAGGACCTCTTCTGAACCCATCCTTATAAGGAGTGGAAACTTATCACGTTCATCAACAGATCAGTTGACTAAAGCGTAAAGGCAATAATCAAAGCGTAAATAGCAATAGCTTCAGCGAAAGCCATACCAAGTAGCATTGGCACAAAGGCCTTTCCTGCTGCTTCAGGATTTCGTCCGATCGCCTCCATAGCTTTCATACCGATCAAACCAATTGCAAGTGCTGGTGAAATACTTCCAACACCGATTGCCAAAGCTTTTGCAAGCAATGTCATTGTTTCTGGTGACATAGTAATTGTTTATTAATTAATGAACTCATCTGTACGCCCCTTCCGCACAGACGAGGTCACTAACCGTGAGCTGCAACCGTAGCTGTTTCTTCGTGGTGCTCTTCCTCACCTTCCCCGTGTGACATGGTAGCCACAACAAGGAAAGCTAAAGTTAACATGGCAAAAACCGTGGCCTGGATAATGCCGACGAGTAGTTCGAGAAAAATAAATGGAATAGGAACAATATAGGAAACTAGGCCGAGCATAACTGTCATTAAAACTTCACCAGCAAAGACGTTACCAAAAAGTCGAAGTGAAAGTGATAATGTTTTAGCAAACTCTCCAATAATTTCTATGAGGCCAATAAAAAATTCAACCAAAGAAATAATTACAGCCATCGGGCCTTTTTTAAAAGCTAGAGCTATGCCACGGAAATTGAGAAATTTACTGAAATGATGGAAGACACCTAGCTCGCGCATGCCGGCAAAATGAGTCGAAGCAATAGCCAAGACCGCAATAGCTAAGGTCATATTTAAATCGCTGGTAGCTGGCCGTAGTAATGGAACTAACTCTAATTCACCGTGCATCATTTCCCAAATACCAATAGAACCAGTGCCTGGCAGTAAGCCTAACCAGTTACTAAAAAGAACAAAGAAAAAAATCGTAGCAACTAGTGGTAGAAATTGTTTTGTTTTTCTTTTGTTTTCTGTGACTTTTTGTATTTCGTTTTGAACGAACTCGATTAAGGCTTCAAAAATATTGTGAATTCCTTTTGGCACTAATGATTTGCGTCGGCTGGCGATAAATGCCACCAAAATAAAAAACGCAACAGCTACGTAGGCGTTCAACATTGAATTCGTTATGGTAAAACCAGCTATATCAAAAATTGGTTCAGCTGCCAGTACAACGAAGGAAAATGGTAAATTGTTATTTTGGTCCATCTTGATAGAGCTTTCCATAAACTTTGGCTTTTCGAACAACGAATATCGCAGTGAGTGTAAAAGCGGCGACTAGGCAGACGAATAAAAGCCAAGGATCAGTCCCCCACTTTTTGTCTAACCATTGTCCCAAAAAAGCTGCTAAAACGGCTGGTGCTGCCAGTGTAATGCCGAAATCAGCGGCAATACGGAAGGCTAAGCGATAATAATAGCTATTTTGCTGTGTTTTTTGCGCGTCTTTTTCCATGTGGATATGTACGAAATGCGCGAAAAGTATAGCTTGAATTGAAATTTTGGTCAAGGGAAAGGAAAATTTAGAAAAGGAGTGACCAGCGATCAAGACTTCCATGGGTTTCTCAAATCAAAGCTTAGCTTTGGGAAGCTAAGCTTTGGAATTTGTGGCAGCTCTTAAATTCAGATCATTTTTAGAAAATTTCTATAAATTGCTTGAGCTGTTGATTCAAATGTATTGTCCTGGAGAGCTGCGGTTTTACGCTCTATTTCTGCCTTATTTGAAAAATATCCAAGCCTCAGCATTTCATCGGCATGTTCATTTACCTCTGTTTCCATAATATTGGTCGTAATTTCCGGATGGAATTGTACTGTGCGGACATGGTCTCCGTAGGCCAAGGCTTGGTTTGGGTATAAATCACTATTAGCTAGTACCACCACCTCAACGGGCGGTAACTTTGCAACAATATCTTTATGAAGCTGCATGGCATCAAAAACAGGCGTAATATTTTTAAATAATGGGTCATGTAATCCATCCTTGGTCAGCTCGATCTCTGTCAACCCGATCTCTGGGCCAAAGCTACCGGGTTCTACAGTGCCGCCAAGAGCCTGAGCAATAATTTGGTGACCAAAGCAAACTCCGAACACTGGTTTCTTTTCTTGAACCAGGCGAACAATAAACTGTTCCAGTGGTTGAATCCAAGGTTCAGTGTCGTACACGCTTTTGTTAGATCCACCAATAATTACCAGATCAGCTTCAACGTTTGCGGGTAGTCGTTGGTCAGGCAAATAACACACCTCAAAATTTTTCGGATCAATACCTAAAGCACGAGCATGCCAAAGATAATGCTCTTCATAGCCACTATCTTGAAAGTAAGTTTTGGGACGCGTGCAAACATAAAAAACGCTCGGATCGTAGTTCATAGTTATTTCAAGCCAAAAAGTTTAATTGTATTAGCAGTTGTGATTTGAGCCACCTCGTCAAAACTAAGACCTTTAATTTCCGTGATTTTTTCTGCCACAAATTGAACGTGCCAGGGTTCATTTCTTTTACCTCGGAATGGTGGCGGTGATAAATACGGTGCATCGGTTTCAACGAGAATTTGTTCCAATGGAATTTTTTTGACCTCAGCTTGTAATTCTTTTGA
>JAHISC010000002.1 GCA_018818445.1 Patescibacteria group bacterium
CCAGTCCTGCTAATTGGCCAGGTAACAAAAGAGGGATCAGTTGCAGGACCAAAAACACTTGAACACTTAGTTGATTCAGTACTAACTATCGAGGGAGAGAAAACAACCTCCTACCGAATTTTAAGAGCCTCAAAAAATCGTTTTGGTACCACCGATGAAGTTGGTGTATTCGAGATGACTTCAAAAGGTATGATTGCAGTTGCTAACCCTTCACAAAAATTTTTGGAAGAGCGACAACCAACACCTGGATCAATTGTAACTTGTGTTATGGAAGGAACTCGTCCGTTTTTGGTTGAAGTGCAAGCGCTAGCTGAAAAAAGTATTTTTGCTAACCCTATTCGTAGGACATCTGGATTTGATTCTGGGCGGTTACAAATGCTCTTAGCAATTATTGGCAAACACACTGGTGTTAAAACTGCTGGACATGATGTTTATGTAAATATTGTCGGTGGTATGAAAGTAAAAGAAACAGCAGTTGACCTAGCTGTTGCTCTGGCTGTCATTTCATCAATTCAAAATAAAACTTTTTTTGCTGATGCTGTTGTTGTCGGTGAGCTTGGTCTTGGCGGTGAAATCAGAAGTGTCTCTTTCTTGGATAGAAGACAGAAGGAAGCCGAACGCTTGGGACTCTTAAAATTTATCTCACCAAAAGATGCAAAAAACTTAAAAAATCTAATATAATTACTCGAAATGAACCTCTTCGTAGTATTCGAGTAATCGTTTTTTTAATTGAGGCCAAGTATCTAATTCTGGATCTTCATCCAAATAATCTTTAGCATAGTCCCTGGCAGAACTAATCAAATCAATGTCTGCGAAAGAGCCAAGTTTAAATTGTTCAAACCCAGATTGCTCAGTCCCAAAAATATTTCCTGGTCCCCTAAGCTTTAAATCTTGATCTGCTAAATAAAATCCATCCTGACTTTTGACTAGTGCTGATAATCTCTGCTTAGCTAAAGGCGAAAGTTCTCCGCTTGGATGTAGGAAACAAAAACTCTGAAATTCACCTCTACCAACACGACCGCGAAGTTGATGCAATTGAGCTAAGCCAAATCTTTCTGCACCTTCGATAAACATAACTGTAGCATTAGGAACATCAACTCCAACTTCTACTACTGTTGTCGAAATTACCATATCCAAATCCCCATTTACGAAACGCTCCATGATTTCGTCCTTCTCTTGAGTTTTGAGCTTTCCATGTAACATTCCTAAACGGTAATCAGCAAATGGACCTTGAACAAAATTATTGTACACCTCGTTCACTGAATTAACACCAAGTGCATCAGATTCTTCTATTATTGGACAAACAACGAAAACCTGACGTTTCTTATCCATTTCATCTCTCATCTTCTGATAAAAGTCGTCCTCCTTATTCTCCTGAATTAGGAATGTATTAATAGATTTTCGTCCAACCGGATATTCATTCAACAGCGAACGGTCCAAATCTCCATAAAGCACCAAAGCTAAAGATCGTGGAATTGGAGTAGCAGTCATTGAAAGTAGGTGTGGAATGCCGTTAGCATCACCCTCCCTGTCCTTGAGTGCCTTGCGCTGTTTTACTCCAAATCTATGCTGCTCATCCACCACAATTAAACCCAAGGCATTAAAAATTACATCATCGGAAAGAAGTGCGTGAGTCCCAACTACTAAATCAATTTTTCCATTACGAAGAGCGTCGAGCATTTGTTTTTTCGTTACTTCTTTTTCACCAACCCGCCGCTTAGTTCTAGTGTATATTCCAACGGTTACCCTATCTCCAAACATTCTGTGCAAAGTATGAGCATGCTGATCAGCTAGAATCTCTGTTGGTGCCAAAATAGCTGTTTGCCAGCCTGAAGCTTTCGCGTTAATTGCGACAACAGCAGCAACTACTGTTTTTCCAGTTCCAACATCACCCTCAAGAAGCCTGTTCATTGGTTTTTCCCGCTGCATGTCTTTAAGAATAGCAAACGTCGCCTTCTTCTGAGCATTGGTTAGCTTAAATGGTAATTCTTTAACAACTTCCTTAACAACAACCTCGTTGAAAGGAACCATAGAAGCTTTTTGTGTCTGTAATTCCCTTCTTGCTTTACCGTGTAATAGCTGGTGTAGAAAAAATTCATCAAATTTTAATCGCTCTAACGCCTCCGAAGCTTTTTCTAAAGATTCTGGGAAATGCATCTGTGAAATAGCTTCTTGAACTTCAACAAATTTTTCATGATCAATGATTTCCTGTGGTAACCATTCTTCAATTGCTCCAACGTATTTGATTGATTCTTCTGCTACTAATCGCCGTACTTTTTGCGTTAAGGCTCCAGCTAAGCGGTAAACTGGAACAATACGACCAGTATGTTTTGTGGCAATATTTTTTGAAATAACTTCGTAAACAGGATTTACCAAAGAAAGTCCGTAACGATCATCAACTTTTCCTGCAAGAGAAACAACTGTCCCGGGTTTTAAAACCTTAGTCAGAAATCCCTGATGAAACCAGACTGCTTTGATACTACCCGATTCGTCTTCGATGATTGCCTCAGTAATAACCATTCTTCTATTTTTTGCACGATGATTGTTAATAACTGTAATGGTTCCACGAACAGTCACCTTTTGACCTGGCTTAATCTTTTCGATGTCGATTGCATTAGAAAGATCATCATGACGAAAAGGAAAGGCAAAAAGAGCATCATTGACAGTCTCAACACCTAGACGCCTTAAATCACGAGCCTTAATTGCCCCTACACCCTTAAAAAATCTGACTTCTTTTTTTAGTACTTCTTCCATGGTCTTTAATAGTAGCACAAAACAAAAAAATCCCAAGTCAGGATTGTTTTGTGTCTTTAATCTATTTTTTTAAAAAGTCGGATACAGTATTAGCTACTTCCGCAATTGAAGTATCTGATTTAACAAAATACTTTTTTACACCATATTTTTCCGCTTCTTTTATATCTGTTTCTTGGCCGAGGTTAGAAACTACAAAAATTGGAATAACCTTTTTTACCTTCTGTTTACTCAATTCATTAAGAAACTGAAATCCATCCTTTTTTGGCATGATTAAATCGAGAATGATGACATCTGGCATTGTTTCCTTAACCTTCTTGATAGCATCATCGCCGTCGACCGCTTCAATAATCTCGTATTCACCTTTACCCAATTTAGCCTTATAAGCTCGGCGCAAAAAAGCGTCATCTTCTACGACTAAAATTTTCTTTTTCTCCATAATAGAAATTAGTGGTGCGCCCGGCACGACTCGAACGTACGGCCTCCAGCTCCGCAAGCTGGCGCTCTATCCAACTGAGCTACGGGCGCTTATTATTAGTAAGCGTAAAATTGAGTAGCACTAGAAGCAATGTTTTAAGCTATTAGTACGCTCATTTCATAGCTAACTTTATATCTTATACACCCGACGAACCAGTTCTGTCAAACCTTCTGACTCCCGATCAATATTTTCAAAAACATACGGCAACAGAACTTCACGAATAAGATTAGGGTCAGCATCTTCTATTGGAATAGCCACCATTGGATGAAGTCGACTTTGAAAATCAATGTATAAAAGTTTTACTGCTGGTGGCTCGTAAATAATTGAGAAGTCTTTAATTTCTTTATAAGAGTGGAAATCATCTCCTAATACCAAACCCAATGAAGTAATATGGACGTCAATTTTTTCTGGATGACGAAGACTGGTTATGAGCACCAATACCCCAATCATCAAAATAATGATAGCGAAAAGATAATTTTCAGTATAAACAGAATACGCAATCAAGGCGACTGCCAAGATACTAGCTATCAGATACCAGCGAACCGAACGCTCAAAGGGAGGATATTCCCAAGTCTTCCAAGTAAAAAGGCTTTCTCCTGCGTCAAATTCATCGACCAGGCCGTGCATTTTGTCTTTTTCCTTCATATCGGACTATTATATCAGAGATGCTTGATTTATTTAACTATTTCAGGTATTCTATCCCCACGATTGTTCACCAAATTTATAGCGAACATTCAAGCGAACGTATGAATTAAGATGCAGTGCAAGAAAGATTACGAGCAGCTACGAAACGTATCCCGCCTTTTGCGGGACCCCGCCAAGACCAGTTCCTGGTCGCCTGGCGTGGCTGGAAGACGTAGAGAAGCCGCGGAAGAATTCGACACAGTAGTTTGCTCATTTTATAGCGAGTATTATGGAGAGGTGGCTGAGTGGCCGAAAGCAGCACACTGCTAATGTGCTGACTGGGAAACCGGTCCGTGGGTTCGAATCCCACCCTCTCCGCCATTGATTATTTTGATAAGTGTATTTTTACACTTAGGATTACAGCGAACAAACTATTTTCATTCCCTGCTAGGCGCGTGGAAAGCAGTGAGAATAGATTAAGGATTAGTTAGTGAGCGTAGCAAATTTGGATGAAATGCTAGGAAGAAATCGAGCATGGAGGAGGCGTACTGGATAAGTATGGTGATGACAGCACAGATTTCTGACGCCGCAGCTCGCCAAATTTGTAGCGAACATTATAGAACGAGCGTATAAAATGAGATGAAATACAAGGAGAATTCTGAGTAACGACGAGACGTACTGGATAGGTACGTTGAGGAGTAACGGAGGAATTCTACACAGTAGTTCGCGCATTTTATAGCGAGTATTATGGAGAGGTGCCAGAGCGGTCGAATCCCGCCGGGCGTTCCGCCGGAGGCGGCACTTGGCGGGACCCCGCCAAGACCAGTTCCTGGTCGCCAGGCGGGGCGGGATGGTAAAATCTATGTATTA
>JAHISC010000040.1 GCA_018818445.1 Patescibacteria group bacterium
AGGAAAGTGAGAGAAAAGGCTGGTACAGCCTTTTCCGAGCGACGCAGCCGGGGAGGCCGCAGGCCTCCGTCCTTCACGCCGTACCAAAAAAGAACGGTCAAAGACCGCTCTTTTTTGTTGGGGCGAGAACCTTCGACATCATAGGTTCTCGACATTTACCTTTGCCGATTTTTTGTTTTTCCATTATAATTCAGAACGTATGGACAGCTTTATTCTACTCACCGGAATTGTTTTGACCCTTGTGCCGTTGGCACTGATAATTGGTTTCTCTTTTTTTATCTTTCTTTCTTTTATTCGTGACGATGATGATGCTGGAAACTTATTGCGTCTCACCTTTATAGTTTTAATCTTTGGTCTAGTATTTTTGCTCTGGTATTTTATCAAACGTAATATCTAGATAAAAAGTAGCTGTTAGGCTATTTTTTTATTGCTTTGAATAATGTAGCCAAGAGGAAAAAAACTGTTCCCAAAAGTACAATTACAGCTCCTGATGGAAGGTCCCAAAGATATGAAAGAATAAGTCCAAAGATGATAACGAATTCAGAAATCACAATCGAAAAAATCATGTACGACTTAAAAGATGATGATAACATGCGACTTGTTGCCGGGGGTAACACGAGCAAAGCAGAGACTAAGATGATACCTAAAATCTTAACACCAAGTACAGTGGTTACTGCCAGGGCAATATAAAACATTAATGTTTGAGCCGTTACAGCCACTCCTTGCACGGCTGCACTCTCTTCGTTTAAGGAGAGAAAGGTTAAATCTCTCATCGATCGAGCCAACCAAACAAGAATCGCAGAACTGATTAAGGCAATCACTAAAATATCAGTAAAAGTAATTGTTAAAATACTACCAAAGAGAAATGAGAGTAACTCTGGTTGGTAACCTTGAGTAAAGCTCATTGCAATCACGCCGATAGCCATGCTAGCAGTAAAAAGAATCCCGATTAAGGAATCGGATGGTAGTTTAGTGTATCGCTCAAGTACAAAAATTAAGATAGCAATAATGACTGCCCAGATGATAGCGAAAGGTAATGGTGCAAAACCAACTAAAATGGCTATAGCAATACCAGCTAAAGAAGCATGAGCAACTCCTTCTCCAAAAAATGCCATTTTACGGAGAGTAGCAATGACACCGAGGGAAGCTAGAAGAACTCCCAAGATAGCACCAGCTAAGAGAGCGCGCTGCATGAATGGAAAAGATAAAATTTCTAAAAACCAAGCCATATTATTTGTGTTTTTCAGTATTGTGATGCACAAGATGAGTGTGGCTGCCAAAAATATCCTCGAGCGTTTTCTTATCAAGTGCTTTTTCAGGTGGACCCATACAAGTTAAAGTGTGATTAATACAAATAACTTGGTTAACCATTTTTGAGACCATGGAAACATCATGAGAAACCAGAATAATTGTTGTTCCGTTTTCTTCATTGAGGCGTTTAATAATTTTAACAAATGCCAGCTCTCCAGCGATGTCGATACCTGTTGCTGGTTCATCTAGTATAAGGATTGCCGGATCATTAATAATAGCTTGTGCGATTAGAACTCTCTGAAGCTGACCACCTGAGAGTGATCCGATTGCTTGTTTTTCAATCCCTTGTGGTAATTCAACGTACCGTAGGCTTTCCTCAATTTTATCTTTGCTTGCTTCTTTATGTTGTGCCATTCGCAAAAACTCGCGTACATTCATTGGAAAATTTGGATCAAATGAGAATTTTTGTGGTACGTATCCGATAGCCTGACGAACGTGGTGTAATGGTTGATCAAGAATCTTAACTGTGCCAGATGAAAGACTGATAAGATCGAGAATGGCTCGGAGTAGAGTTGTTTTACCAGAACCATTAGGTCCTATAACTGCAGCAATAATTCCTTTTTCAATTTCAAAAGAAATATTAGTTAGAATTTCTTTTCCTCCAAGGCGAACGGAAAGATTCTTGACTGTGATAGCTGAATTAGTTTTAGTTTGCGGCGATGACATGTACGTTGTATAGCATTAAATTTATATATGAGTCACGGTTTTCATAACCACCGATAGGATCGAGTTCAGCAACTTTTAGGTTATAGTCGCTAACAAAAGAGTTAATGCTTTCGATTGAAAGCTGTGGTTCAGAATAAATTGTTGTTGTACCTGTTGATTTAACAGCATCTTTCAGTTCAACTAAGTATTGCGGCGTTGGTTCACGTCCGGCAGTTGGTTCAAATGTACCAGCGATTTTTATTCCATAAGCCTCAGCAAAGTAATACCAACCATCGTGCAAAGTAATCAATGGCTTATCCTGCGAGTCTGCCAGGATAGTTTGAATTTGTGCTTCTGCTGCATCGAGTGACTGTAGATAGTTTTGTGTGTTGACAGAGAACTCGTCTCGATATTCTGGAAAAAGCAGAATAAGTTCATCATGCATGGTTGTTACAATAATTTTGGCGTTCTCGATCGTTAAGAAATAATGTGGGTCAGCACCGTCTCCTTCATCGCTAGCGAGTAGTTGAATGCCACGGTCAACAGTTACTAT
>JAHISC010000041.1 GCA_018818445.1 Patescibacteria group bacterium
ACAGTTCCAGAAACTGCGAAAAGAACTGCTCCCAGGATTACAGCTATTGAAAGAACAAGAATTTTTGTTTTCTTTGGCGCTGAGGAGAGTAGTAGAGTCAGCAAAAGTCCAGCCGGCACGGCTACTAGAGCAGCTTCGGTTTTCGCCAGCACAATGGCCACGATCCCTAGAAGAATAGTAACTAGCCATAGTGCACGTCGTTGTTCTTGGAGCATTACTACACTCAATCCAACTATTGGCGCCAAGAATAATCCCAAGGCATTCGGGTAGTCAAAGATACTGGTAACTCTTCCTTCAATGTCCCACGGCGCTGGAATACCAAATCCGGTAACGTACTGCACAATAGCGATCAAGCTCAAGACAATGGCCGTAATAGCCAAAGCTTGGAAAAGCATCTGCAGGTCTTCTTTTTTTTCTAGGGTCGTTAGTAGCACTAAAAAGAGCAGCATCGGTTCTACAAAATATGCCTTCCAAATTCCAAGCGCATCTAGTGTGTCAGGTGCTACGAAAATTCCAATCGTTGCTGCCAAGAGCAGTAGCACTGTGGGCCAGAACCATTTTCTATATTGAGCTAATTTGGTTTTCCAGGACTTATATTTAGTCAGCCAGATAACGACAATAATAATAATCAGTAATTCAAGTAGAGTAGTTGGTAATGAGCCAAGCTCAAATCGAATCAAGTAAAGAGGCAAAATTCCGGCCAGAATCGCTAGCGCCAGTTTGAGATTTTTGTAAGCAAGAATCGCGAAGGCGACGAGAATGGCGGAGACGATTAAATAAAACATATTATTGACCTATTTCAGCCTTTGCAAAGAGATTAAAAATATCTTTTGGTTGCGGGCCTCCAATCATGATCAAAACAGCAGCATAAACTGCGGCACCAAAAAGAATTTGCAGCAAAACTTGAATTTCAGGCATTACCATTAGAACAAAATACATTATCAATGAGGCGATCAGAGCTCGCAATAATTGTCCAACCTGTGGCAAAAAAGAACTAACTCGCCAAACAACAATGAATGAAATAAGACCGATCAAAATTTCTGAAATTAAGGTCCACCAAGCAGCTGCCCACATTCCATATTGAGGAATATAGATCAGGTAACCGATGACAGTAATAATGGCCACAGCGAAATAAGCCAAGACCATTGGTTTTTGTTTATGTACGGCGACAATAGCGTGGCCGAAAAGTGAATTAAAGAAGACGACCACAGCTGCTGGGCCCAGGATGGCCAAGACTTCACCAGACTCACGAAATTCAGAGCCAGAAATCATCTCGAGTAGCGGCACACCAGTGGCAATGCTACCAAAAATAATCGGGATAGAGAAAATGGCAAAGAAGTCAAAGGTTTGTTGCAAGAGTTTTTTAAAGTCATCGCTTCGTTTGGATACAAAATAGGAAATCAAGATCGGCAAGACCAAGCCCATAAACATAACTGGCACCACTGTAATTACATCAACAACTTTATAGGCTGCTCCATAGAGTCCGATTTCTGCGTCACTTCTAAAAATTGACATGAATAAAATGTCGCCGCGCAAATAAATCAAATTAAAAAAGATCGAAGCGCCAATTGGCCAGCTGCGTTTAATAATTGATTTGATAATTTGCGTCTGCCACTGTAGGCGAAAGCGTATTTGCTGGCGGGCAAAATACAATATGATAACTAGGTTTAATCCGTTGCCAAGTACAAATAGCCACATGATTCCGAGGAGTCCTAGCCCAAAGCTCGGAGCCAGGGCAGCACCCAAAAGTACAACCAAGCGATTGATTAGCTCAGCAGCGATTGCTCGGTCCATGATCAATCGTTTTTGAAAAATGCCAATAAGCATCTGAGACGAAGTACCAAAGATATACGAGAAGGCACCGATTGCAATACCAATAACAATGATTGATTCGTATGGAAAGAAAATAGCAGCTAAAGGAGCGAGACTGAGGAAGATAATGGATGAGACAAGACGTAAGCTCATTAAATTGCCGAGCAAAGTTTTTTCATCAGCTTCAGGTTCCGCAATCATCTGAACTGTAGTGAGTGTAAGCCCTAAGTCAACAACAATGGCAAAAATTGCAGTGAAAGTTAGAATAGTGGTTAGCTGACCATAGCCAGCAGCTCCCATGTAGCGCGTTAAAATACCCAAGGTAATGACACCAAAAATAGTTGCTAAAAATTTACCAATTATTTGGATAGCGCTGTTTTTTGCTAGTTGTTGCGAAATAGGCATAATCGTGTTGCAAGCGTATAAAATTAGAGGCAATTTCAGTGCAAAGTGAATGATGACGCGAGGCGTATCCCGCCTTTGGCGGGACCCCGCCAAAGTTACGGCGGCGGGGCTAAATTACGATCTAAGCTAGGAGTGAAGTTTTAAGCCGAAAGTGTACCAATTTTATAGTGAACAGTACTGTGATATAATAGCGGACACAGGAAATATAATCTAGCAAGTTACATGAAACCTCTCTTACTTTCGCGAGAAACCGCGTGGCGGCTACTATTTGGAGCTTTTTTTGCTGCTTTG
>JAHISC010000042.1 GCA_018818445.1 Patescibacteria group bacterium
GAACATTTGGATTCTTTAATAGCTCCTCGATTTCTTCCTTGGTGAATCTTTGGTTACTCATACAAGACATGATTATTGAGTTATTTTACCAGACATCAAAAAGTGGACACTTTCGTGTCCACTTTTTGGGGTACGGTTCAGTATGGGTGTTCTTTATTATCTGTGTAATCCGTGTTTAACGCTTTCTCCACTGAGTTGCTCGACGTGCGCCTCGAAGTCCAAATTTCTTTCGTTCCTTCTTTCGAGCGTCTCGAGTCAATAAACCTTCTGCTTTAATTGTTGCTTTAAGTACTTCATCTGCCTGTACTAGAGCGCGTGCAATACCCAGCTTAGTAGCATCGGCTTGTCCAGTTAGACCACCACCGACTACTCGTACAGTGATATCAACACTTTCTTTCTTACCAACAGCAACAAGAGGAGCTAGTACTTTTTGACGAGCACTGTCGTTTTTAAAATAATCTTCAAAATCACGATCATTTATAGTGATCTTGCCTTTTCCACCTGGATACAAGCGAACTTGAGCCGTGGATGTTTTGCGTCGTCCAACGCTTTGGAAATACTTTTCAGCCATATTTAGGAAATCATGAGTCGCTTCATTCTATCATTGCGAAGCTTATTCTTTGGAAGCATTCTGGAAACCGCGAGTCGCAGCACCTCTGCCGGGTCTTCTTGAAATAACTTTCCCATTACCTTCTCTTTAATACCTCCCGGGTGAAGGGTGTGGTGGAAATATTTCTTTTGATCCAGCTTATTACCAGTTATCTTCACTTCTTTAATGTTAACAACCTGAACTGTATCACCAAAATCAATATGAGGCTGGTAATCCGCCCTGTGCTTTCCCATTAAGTGCATTGCGATATCAGTTGCCATTCTCCCTAGCACCTGACCTTTTGCATCTACTTTGTAAACTTCTCTTTGCATATTAAACAAGTTCAATTTGTGCAATATCAGCTCCGTCTCCTTGTCTGTGTCCGAGCTTAGTAATGCGTGTATAACCTCCGTCTCGATCCTTATATTTTGGCGCGATCACGTCCAATAGTTTATTTACTGGCTGCTCTGTAGTAAAGAATGCCAGTAATTGACGACGTGCGGCTAAATCTCCCTTTTTAGCTTTGGTAATTAAACGAGCTACAACCCGTCTTACGGCTTTTGCTTTAGCCTGTGTAGTCTTAATAGACTCGTAAACAACCAAACTCGTTGCTAAGTCACGTAACATAGCATTTCGGGCTGTCGCATTTCGTCCAAGTGTTTTAGTCGTCTGTCTGTGACGCATACAAATAATTTATTCTTCGTCAGATTCCTCTGATTTATCTTCCTCCAATGCTGGCTCAGCTTCAACTTCTTCTGTCTCTTCAGCTAATTCTTGAGAAGCCTCAATTTTCTCAGTTAAAGCTGCATTATTCAGTTGACCCTGAATCCAGTTGTAGTGATTAAGCAATATTTCAGTTGCGCTCTCAACAGCTTCTTCAGGAGCAAGAGATCCATCAGTTAAAATTGTCATGATGAGCTTGTCATAGTTGGTGATTTCTCCAACTCGAGTATTTTCCACATGAACTGATACATTTACTACTGGACTAAATAAGGAATCAATTCCCATTAATCCGAGTTCACCAGAAGCCTCTCTCTCTTCGGTTGGAGAATAACCTCTGCCACGACCAACTGTAATTTCCATTTCAAGTTTTGCATCCTTTGAAGTCATTGTAGCCAAGACAAGATCTGGATTGATGATTTCTACATCTGCGTTTGCTCCAATTTCTTTTGCAGACACTTCGCCTTCCTTGCCTGATACACTAAGTTTTAAAATAACTTGCTCGTCCGTGTGAACCTTTAGACGTAACTGCTTTAGGTTCAAAACTATCTCCAAGACGTCTTCTTTGACACCTTCTACAGCCGAAAATTCGTGCTGCACACCTTGAATTTTAACCGCGGTAACTGCCGCTCCCTCCAATGAAGAAAGCAACACCCGTCGTAGCGCATTTCCAACAGTCGTTCCATAACCATGATGAAGAGGCTCGATGGTAAGAATCGACTCATTCTCCTTCTCTCCTTTTGAGAAGGACATTTTGGATGGCAAGAGGATGTTCTCCATAAAATATAATTAATTCTTTTAACGTGAGTAAAACTCAACGATTAGTTTAGGATCGTAAACTTCCTTCAATTCTTCGCCTTCTGGAAGACTGACAACCTTTCCGTTCATAACTGCTTCATCTAGGTGTAGCCAACCTGGCACTGTGTGATGCTTTAAACGTTCTGAAAGGTCAATAAAAACACCTTTTTCACGCTTGTTATCACGAACAGCGACTAAATCATCAACACGAACTCGGTAAGAAGGAACATTAACTTTCTTTCCATTAACAGTAAAAAGGCTGTGCGTTACCATCTGCCTTGCTTGAGGACGTGTTTTAGCAAAGCCCAGGCGGAATACAACGTTATCTAATCTGGTTTCCAAAAGCACACCAAGGTTCTCTGCTGAGTTTCCTGGCATGGCTGTTGCTTTTTTAAAGTAAATACGGAACTGACGCTCCATTACTCCATAAAGTCTTTTTGCCTTCTGTTTTTCACGAAGTTGCTGACCGTAAACAGAAAGACGTGAACGTCGTCCACCGGCAGCGCTATTTTTTGGATTTCCGTGCACACCAGGTGCATACGGACGTTTTTGCATGAGCTTCAAAACACTATCGCTTGTCGAAAGTGCTACGCCTTCGCGTCGGCTCATTTTTCCAATCTTGTTTAATGTCTTTCCCATATCTGTTCTTTAACCTTAAACGCGTCGAGGACGTCGAGCACGACATCCGTTATGCGGTACAGGAGTCAATTCATTGATTGACGTAATATTGAAACCTTTAGCATTCAAAGATCGGATAGCGCTATCGCGACCATTACCGATACCTGAAACATAAACTGCTAATTCCTTAATTCCAAACGGTTCTGCTTTAACTGCAATACGATCAATAATCTGACTAGCTGCAAATGGAGTTGCTCGCTTTGGACCACGGAAACCGCAATGACCTGCACTAGCCCAAGTTAAAGTATTACCATTTGGGTCAGTTATAGTAACAATCGTGTTGTTTAGGCCAGCGTGAACATAAGCTCTACCTCGTGGGACTGTCTGAGCTACACGCTTTTTGCCTTTAGCGCTACGAATGTAAGTCTTCTGTTTTGGAGCATTATCTTTTTCTTTAGCCGGTTTTGCTTCCTTTTTTTCTGAAACAGAATCTTCTACCGCTGCTGCGGTCTCGGTTACTGCATCCTCCGTCTGCAATTCATCGATTTTCTTTTCGTCTGTCATAGCTTAGGTCTTTGAAATAATACGTCGTCCACTACCAGCAGTCTTTCTTGTATTCCCTCTCACTGTGCGGGAATTTGTTTTTGTTCTCTGACCTCTAGCTGGTAGATTTTTAGTATGTCGAGTACCTCTGTAACAACCGATTTCCTTGAGTCGCTTGATATTACTCATGGTTTCGCGACGAAGTTCACCTTCTACAGTATTTTCTTTTTCAACAATAATTCGAATAGCGTTTTCTTGATCTGGTGTTAGATCCTGAGTTTTTATACTTTCATCAATCTGAGCCTTAGCTAGGATTTTTTGAGCTTTTGTTTGCCCAATACCATAAATATACGTGAGCGAAATCACGACTGGTTTATTAGATGGAAGTGTAACTCCTGCAATACGTGCCATATTTGATAATTTCGAAATTCAATTAACCCTGACGCTGCTTATGCTTCGGGTTACTGCAGACAACTCGAACGCGACCCTTACGACGAATCGTGCGGCATTCTCTGCACATTTTTTTAACTGATGCTCGAACTTTCATATTTTCTTTAAAACATTGAAAACGCTTCTGATACACAATATCATCCTAAAACTTTGCGGATGATATTTTTAGAGCCGACATGCCTTACAATAGTCTTCTTAATTTTGGCCTAAAAATCGATGAGATATACTCGCGATTTTATGTCAAAATCTGTAAGTGATGCGACCCTTTGTGAGATCATACGGGCTGATCTCTACTTTGACATCGTCCCCTGGCATAATACGAATGCGAAATTTTCGCAAACGACCTGACAAGTGAGCGGTGATTTCTTGCTCATTTTCTAATTTAACACGGAAATGTCCGCCAGGAAGTGATTCCTCGACTTTACCGCGCATTTCAATAAATTGTTTTTCTGCCATAATTTAAAGGAATCCTAGCAGATTATTGAAATTTGGGCAAGTTATAGCGGTTTTCATTCACGGCAGAAGTGTACAATATTCATGTTTTTATGTCAATTATGCGGTGAGTGGATGATAGATGGTACTTTGCAGTTAATGAAAATATTTAAAAAACTACAAAAATACCAAAAAACCACTGATGGTACGTATTGCGTAAATATTTAATAAAATTCGCTAAGATTGCTAGTTTGCTTATATCTATTTCGTTTTAATTTCTTACACATATAAGGTCCGGCCGGACCTTATATGTGTAAAGTATGATAATTAGAAAAGAAATCAGCTATGTTTACATGTTTGCAGATGACTGATTCGACAACGTGCCCAACCTAAAACCCCGTACCACGTTACGTGGGGTCATGTGTTTATAAGCAATTTTATCTAAAGTAACGGAAATGGCTGCATAGCAAGAAGCTTCTCAGCTTCCACTAAACTTAAGCCACGATTATTTTTCAAAGTTAAAATAAGAGCATCTACTTTGCTGCCCTGTTTGCGTATTAAACTAACTAAGTCTCCACGCAAATTTGCCAGCTTGTCATCGAGATAATCCTTAGTAACCATAAGAGACTCGACTCTATTTAGACGGTGCTCCAAACCTTCGAAGTACTGATCAGCTGCCTCAAACCTGAGATCGACAGCATCAAACCTGAGATCGACATCTTCAGCGAAGATATTGATTGCCTCTAAAATTTCACCAGTTGTAACTTCTTTATCCTTCATATTGATATTTATATATTACCATATCAAAAAACCGTTGTTGTCAACGGCTCTTTATGGATATGTTGTTAGTTTTTAATTACTAAACTCGAACCTTTTATTTATTCTGTTTTTTCATAAAATAAGTTACACCTTTAATAGATCCGCCAGCAAAGATGCTCACAATCAATAGAATAATTGGCTGAGCTATGTCAACGTGACGTGCTGAGCTGGAAATCAAAGCTAGGATTAAAAAGACAAAAAAAACTGTGAGCAAAACGGTTTGCTTCCAAACTAATTTTACGAATGACTGAGTCCAATCTGGTTTAAGCACAAAAGTATTCATGACCCAAACAAGCGGCAAGAACAAAATCAACGTCCCCACAGCGACTGATAAAATACTACTGCCAATTGAACCATTACCTAAAACTGAACTGTAAAGAACCTCGGACAAAAGATATGCTAGACCAATGAATAAGACATAGAGCACGTTAACAGCCGCATATGCGGCAAAAATTTTTGCTTTCATATTTAGGTTAGGATGGCTTTAATGCGGCGGATGCCTGCAGACGATGCCTCCTCTTTTTTGATTTTGAACACTCCCAACTCTGAAGTATTGGTGACATGCGGCCCGCCACAAATTTCAGCAGAAAAATCTCCTACAAAATAAACTTTAATTTTATCGCCCAAGGTTGCATACTTGTCTTCAAAAAGTCCGATTGCCCCTCGCTTCTTAGCTTCCTTAACTGTCAGTAATTCCTGATGCACTGGCAGAGCTTCTTTAATTTTAGCGTTAACTATATCTTCAACTTTTTGTTTTTCTTCATCAGTTAATTTTTTATCGTGCGAAAAATCAAAGCGTAGTCGATCATGGGTAATATTAGAGCCTCTTTGCTCAACATGATTACCAAGTACTTGTCGCAAGGCCTGATGCAATAAATGCGTTGCCGTGTGTAACTTGGCAGTCTCGGCTGAATCATCAACTAGTCCACCTTTAAACTTCTGTCCCGCTCCAGCGCGTGAAAGATCTTGATGCTTTTTAAATTGTTCTTCAAACTTATCCCTATCAACCTCTTGTCCGTAGTCAAAAGCAATTTCTTCGGTTAATTCCAGTGGAAAACCGTAAGACTGATAAAGATCAAAAGCATCTTCGCCAGTGACCTCTTGTTTTTGTTGCCAAATCTTTTCAATTTGTTTCAAACCTTTCTGAATTGATTTTTCAAACTTAGCCGCTTCTGTAGAGAGAACTATTATGATCTGTTCACGTTTTTCAACCAATTCAGGATACGCTTCTCCTAAAGAAGCAATAACCTCATCAACCAATGGTTTTACTAAATCTTTACTGTCAATATTGAACTTCCTAGCATGACGTATTGCGCGCCGAATTAACCTGCGTAGAATGTATCCTTGATCCTTATTCGACGGAATCACGCCATCAGCAATAATCATCACAGCAGAACGAACATGATCAGCAATAATACGCATCGAGGGAGCGTCGTCATCAAATTCATTATAATCTTCACCAGCTAATTCAGAAATTTTATCCAGAATACCACTGAACAATTCTGTCTCATAAACACTCGACGTACCCTGAAGTACAGCTACAGTGCGCTCAAAACCCATACCAGTATCAACATTTTTCTGTGGAAGTGGAGTAAGCTTGCCGCTTTCATCTTTACTAAACTGCATGAAAACATTATTCCAAATCTCTACCCAACGATCATCTTCAGGATCAAATTTTTCTGGCGCAGCTTTTTCTCCAGTCCAATAAAAAATTTCTGTGTCCGGTCCTTGTGGACCAACTCCCTTACCACCAGCTGGCCACCAATTCTCTTCTTTATCCAATTTAGCAATCCTTGACTTTAAAGCTCCCATTTCAAGCCATTTGTCGTAAGCCTCTTCATCATAGGGAGCGTTTTCGTCACCTTTAAAAACTGAAAAAGCTAACATTTCAGGTTTGAGATTTAACCACTTTTTATCAGTTAAAAATTCCCAACTCCAGGAAATCGATTCATCTTTGAAATAATCACCCAAGGACCAGTTACCCAACATCTCAAAAAATGTCAGATGAGTTTTGTCGCCGACTTCATCAATATCACCAGTTCGAACGCATCTTTGATAATCAACCAATCTTGCCCCTGCCGGATGCGTTTCACCTGTGAGATACGGCACCAAGGGGTGCATACCAGCAGTAGTAAACAGAACAGAAGGATCATTTTCCGGGACTAAAGAAGCAGAAGAAATCTGCTTATGACCTTTTGATTCAAAAAAAGCAATGTATTTTTGTCTAAGTTCGTTGGCAGTCATAAATCATGATTATGCAGCCTAGCATAACGATATCTCTGCTTTTTTACAAGTTTACTGAATGTTAGTAATAATCGTTTCACCTGTTTCTGCCTTCTTGAACAACCGCCGCTTCATGCCATGCAAAAACTCCATCATTTCTTCGCTCTTGAACAAGTAAGCCACCAGACCATAAACAAAAATTCCAGCTGTTCCAGCAATTAACCCCTGACCAAAGACGGCAAAAAAAGTATTGAGTGTAATATATTCAACAACTACACCTTTCATAAACTGGACAACAACGGCACCAAGTAAACCAGCAACTAGGAGTACACTGGATGATTTAAAAATATGCCACTCATCAAGACCTCCTAGTTTTCTCCTAAGTAACAGCCACAACAAAATCGCTTGAGTTAAAGAAGATATTGAGTAGGCTATACCAAGTCCTAAAACTCCAAAATTTCGAGAAAGCAAAATCGCTACCACGATATTAACAATAGCCGCACCAACACCTATTAAAAATGGAGTGATAGTATTACTATAGGCGAAGTAAGCGCGAGCCAAAATAAAAATCAATCCCTGCGCAAACAAACTAATAATAAAGAAACCTAATGTGTCAGCTGTTAATTTTGTAGCCTCCCAATCAAACATTCCGGCGCCAAGAACAACTCTGACAATCTGCGCTCGCAGAAGAATAAAAACAAATGTGGCTGGTACAATAAAGAAAAACATCTGTCGCACAGTGGAAGAAAATGCCTTAATAAATCCAGCTTCATCATCCTTGTTGCGGTATTCACAAAATGATGGAAAAGCTGCAATAGCATACGAAACAGCAATGACTCCAACCGGGAAGAAATTTAAATTGTAAGCAAATTGAAGGATTGTTACTGAACCAATAGCCAAAGCAGAAGCGATCATTGTCATGGCTAAAAAGTTAATTTGGTTGACTGCCAACCCCATGATTCGCGGCAACATGTGTTTAAAGGTGTATTGAACATCCTTGTTTTTTAAATTAAATAAAAATTTATATTTGTAACCAAGAGTTTTAACTCCAAACCACTGTACAAATAAATGTAGAACAGCGCCGAGTACAACTCCCCAAGCAACACCGGCTACACCCATCTCCGGAGCTAGCAAAACCGCTCCAGAGATTATTCCAATATTATAAAAAATCGGTGCCAAAGAATATAATACAAACCTCCTCGCCCCCTGCAAGGCAGATCCGTAGACCATAGAGACCGAGAGAAACAGCTGAGCTAAAAACATTATTCGCGACAACTCCCCAACTGCTGCCTGCTTCTCAGCGTCAAATCCTGGGGCGATAGCTGGAGCAATATATGGAGCCAATAAAATACCAAGAAGAACCAAGACACCAAAAATTACAACAATAATATTTAAAATATTGTTTGTTAACTGCCAGGCCTCGTTTTCTTTATCTTTTGAATAATATTTTGTAAAAAGTGGAATGAAACTTGCTGACAAAGCCCCGACCACAATCAACTGAAACAAAAAATCCGGAATACGAAAGGCGGCAAAGTATACGTCCAAGTTATCTCCTGCGCCAAAAGTACCAGCGAGAATACGATCGCGAATAAAACCGACCAAGCGTGAAAGAATCGAAAACGAGGCGACAATGACTGCCGCGCTCGCTATGGTATTTGATTTTCCTTTGAATAAACTGATCATGCCCTACTTCTTCTTGGCTTTTTTAGCCGGTTTTTTTGTTGCTCGTTTCTTAGTTGTCTTTTTTGCAGCCTTTTTCTTTGCCTTAGGCTTAGCAATTACCATCTCTTCTACCTCTTCTTCCTCTGGTTCGTCAAGTTCACTAGCCTGGACAACGTCCTCGATATCTTCGTCTTCCTCTTCTTCAGCAACCTCTTCTTCAACTTCATTCTCTTCCTCGTCTAAATCATCTTCGATGGCTTCATTTTCCTCTTCCTCCACTTCTTCATCTGATTCATCTACCTCTTCGACTTGCATTTCTTCTGGAATTTCCTCTTCTTCTACTTCTTCTTCTATTTCTTCTGGTGCCTCTTCCACTAACTCCTCATCCTCTATTTCTTCAATTTCCTCTGTTGCGTCTTCATCCTCTGGCATATCTTCTGTATCTTCAACTTCTTCTAGTGAATCAAAAGCAGAATTGCTACCTGAGTCGTCAAAAGACATCTTTTTAATATTTCCAGCCTTTTGTTTTCTCCTCTTAAAGACCAGTAAAATTGAACCAAAGAATAGAAGTGTCAAAATTCCAAGTGCCAACCAAATTAGAGGATTGGCCAAATGAAAAAGAGAAATTTTCACTTCTTGTTCTTGTGATGTTTGTGCACCATCGGCGTTTTCCATTGTTAAACTAACTTTGTATTTACCAGCCGAACGATAAGTATGGCTAACCTCAGACTGCGAGGAAACAATGCTATCACCAAAATCCCACTTATAGGTTATGCCATTAAGCTCCGGCATAAGTGGTTTAAATGAATACGTTTTCCAGTCATCTCTCTCAAAAATAAAGTCTGCTACAAATGTACTGGTTGCCTCCATGATTAACATTGGCTCTGCTCCGCTATTATCAGAAGCATCCAAGTCAGCATTTTCATCATAGAGAGTTGGTACTGGCTCCTCATCTCTCAGCGGCAATTCATCAGAACTTACACTCGAATCTGGAGCAGGGTCATCTGATGAAACATCTATGACATCTTGGTTGTAAGTTGATGTGGCTATCGATTCTGGCTCGGTTTGAATTGAACTATTTAATGGAGCATAGTCTTTGGCATCAAGAACTCCGTCACCATCAGAATCAGAATTTTTTGGAAAAGTGCCTAGTTCAGCTTCAACTGAGTCAGATAAACCATCATTGTCATCGTCTGTGTCACAAGCATCGCCTTTAGCGTCATTATCATAGTCAGCCTGATCAGAATTGGAGACTTCTGGGCAATTGTCTTCATCATCAGCAATTCCATCTTTATCTTCATCAAGCATTGGATAGAAAAGTGAAGTAATTGCTATATCGTTTGATGCATTAATGTCTTGGGGGTCGCTTCCACGAATTTCAGCACGAATATTAAATGAACCATAGGGCACAGTAAAATCTACCCATACCTGGTCTTTTGATCCACCAGCGGGTACAGTTACAGTTTGACTTGCTCCAATTGGTGTAGAACCGTGGTAAAACAAAACATAACCAGTAGTGTCCACATCTCCGATATTTTGCACGGCCGCATAAATTCTCACAGTATCGCCTGAAACAAGCGTACTTTTAGAGAAAGAGATGTCCGCAGATCTGATTGATAAATCCGGGCTAGCCGCCTGTACCGGCAAAGCTATTAAGAAAAAGGTGAATAATGCGATAATACTAATTCTTGTTCGTGCCATATAGCTTAAGTATAAAACGAAATGATCTTAATAAATAGGAAAACCGTGGATAGATTAAAGCAAGCGGACATGGATTGATGAAGTAATCCATAATTTTCGTGCATAATCCTGATGAATCTCAAGCCTGAGACGATAAGTAGGATGCACCCTGACAGTAACTTCGCTAATCTGGTTTGATTTTTCGGCAACGGTTTCTACTGTTACAGTCTGACCATGGGCGATATGCAGCTCTTCTGCTTCTTTGGGAGAGCAAAGAAGATTTGGTTTTGGAATTATTGCGCCATTTTTAAGAAAAACTTTGTCTTTAGGACCAAACAACGTACAAGCAGCAGCTTGCGATAAGTCGCCGGCTCTAGATTCGTCTTGCAATTTTAGTCCCAAATAAATTGCCTCGGTTGGTGTCAAATAA
>JAHISC010000043.1 GCA_018818445.1 Patescibacteria group bacterium
ATCATCAACTGAATGCTTTTTGCCATATTCAATGCAGAGTTGGCAATCCGGCATTTTTAGTTGACAGTAAGTCGTGGCTTTTGGAATAAGAATAAAAGTATCTAATTTGATACCTCCGATAGTAATCATGTCGTACATATGAGAGTATTATAGCGTATTTGTTCCCGATATACGAAACTGCCGGCCGCGATAGACAAACATTGGCAGTAAATTCTCCTCACGGATGGTGCGCTCTGGCTCTAGATTAGGGAAAGGCCAAACCTCCAAAATTACCAAAGCGTCATTTTTCAATTCTTTAGAAAATTTTTGTGCCAGTTTGTTGTAGATTTTACTCATAAGGAAGACGGTAACCACATCAGCATCACGTAAATCTTTTTTGAAAAGATTGCCATAGTGAATTGTTACCTGCCGACTAAACAGTGATCTAATTTTAGCAACTAAAAAGGGTAGGACTGATATTTCAAAACCTACGGCCAGGATATTTGGATTTTTTTTTGCAGCAGCGAAGAGTAGGGTACCCGATCCACAACCAAGATCGTAAACTTTAGCACCATCGAATAAATCAAGGCATTCAATCATTCGTTGCGTTTGTTTTGGTTTGGTTGGAACCCAGGGGGCAGCAGAAATTCCAGCATATGCAGCAGTTCCGATCACAACAAACAAAATGGCGTAGAGGATGTAGACAAGCATAATTTTTGGTAACTGCAAAAGTTATTTTACTGCCTCAAGCAAGCCTCGGCGTTCTTTTTTTGTCAGTTCTCGCCAGTTACCCTCGCCTAAACTACCAAGTTCAACATTAATCACTCGCGTGCGTCTAAGCTTTTTTACTTCATAGCCAAGTTTTTCACACATGCGACGGATTTGACGATTACGTCCCTCTGTAAGAACAATAGAAAACTTTTTGTCGCTTAGTTTTTTGACACGAGCAGGTTTTGTTTTACTGCCCAGGATGACAACTCCGTCTCTCATTTGATCAATAAAGCTGCGCGTAAATTTTTTGTCCAATGTAACCACATACTCCTTTTCGTGTTCACCTCTAGGATGAGTAATTGCCTCGGCAATAGCCCCATTATTGGTTAGCAGCAGTAGTCCTGAAGAGGCAACATCAAGTCGGCCAACGTGAAAAATTCGTTCACCAACATCAACCCAATCAGCCAAGGTGTTATGCAACTTTGGGTCAAAGCTACAAATTACTCCAGCTGGTTTATGGAAGGCAATATAAATGTCTTCCTTGCCCTCGTTAATAATCGGTGTGTCATCAATAATAACTGAATCAGTATTGTTAACTTGATCTCCAAGTTTTGCACCACGATTATTAATTAAAACGCGGCCTTCTTCAATTAAGGCATCGGCTTTTCTTCGCGAACAATAGCCAGAATCGGCAATAAATTTGTTTAGTCTCATATTACAGGCATTGTAGCACAGCATCTTGACTTGTACAGCCAGAGATGTTAGTTTTAAAGCCACTTTAATGAATCCACGGAGGTGTTTAGTGGGACAAATCGTTCATTTTTTCAAAGGTCCGACCATGGAGTCGGTCGTGTCACCCCAGGGAGATGAGCCAAGCAGAGCCTTGGTCTATGTTCAGGGCTATGTGGTCGGGGAATCTAGACCGCGTATGTGGGAGCTCGAGCTTCAGAAGGTTTCTCAGCAGGGAAATCTGGTTTTCATCTTGGGAATGTGCTGGCTGGTCGATCGCGATGAACGACGTCTGACCGAGCAGCCGGTGCAGTACACAGGCCACATGATCTGGGTTAATAATCTGGCCCAAGGGGTACTTCTAACGGATTAGTACCTGGGTCTCAGGTAAGTTCGTTCGACGGTCGGGTTCCTCTAGGGGCTCGACCGTTTAAGTTTTTAATAAAATAAAATCACCATCTCGAGCCTAAATACAGGCAATCAGGATGGTGATATTTTTCTAGACTAGTATTAGGGCGTAGATGGCCAAAGCCAAAGCCACGGTAAAGAATACCGCACCAATAAAACACTTATAGTCAGGTTTACCTTTTGCCCCAATTGAACATCCTTTGCAATCTTGCATTGTCACTCGATAAAAGTTGATCCAGGCAAAAATTGTACCACCTGCAAGTACGGCAATTAGTAAATAGAGCACGTTTATGAGTTCCATATTATTTTTTCTTTTTAATTATTCTTTTAGCGGCGTCGACAATGGCCGGCGCAGTTAATTTAAAATGTTCAAGAAGCTGTTGCGGTTCGCCTGATTCACCAAATCTGTCTTGCATACCCATCCTTTCGATTGGTACTGGGAACTCGGCACTCAACAATTCGCAAACTGCTGAACCCATACCTGCTGCTACTTGAGCTTCTTCAATAGTAATTATTGCACCGCATTCCTTGGCCGCAGTAATAATTGTTTTCTCATCCATTGGTTTGACTGAAGCGTTGTTGATTACCCTGGCTTCAATTCCAAGCTTAGCTAACTCTTCCGCCGCCATTAAACATTCATAAACAAGCGGACCGCAACCAATTATTGCTAGATCGTTTCCATCTCGTAGAACCGTAGCTTTTCCAACTTCAAAAGGCGTTGCTTCAGTAGTAAAAACAGGAGTTTTTTCTCGAGCGAATCTAATATAAACTGGTCCATCAATCTTTGCCGCGGTTACCGTGGCTTTACGAGTCTCAATATAATCTGCTGGCACCAAAACAGTCATGCCAGGCAGCACGCGCATTAAAGCAATGTCTTCTAGCATCTGGTGGGTAGCTCCATCCGGACCTACCGACACACCAGTATGTGCTCCAGCTATTTTTACATTCATATTCGGGAGACAAGCAGTTGTGCGAATTTGTTCCCAGTTACGACCAGGGGAGAAGGCAGCATAGCTAGCAATGAAAACTGTTTTTCCAGCCAAGGTCATACCAGCAGCAATAGCAGCTAGAGATTGTTCTGAGACACCCATTTGTACGAAACGGTCTGGAAAAGTTTCTTTAAACCATTCATTACGAGTGGACTCAGTTAGGTCAGCACAAAGAACATAGATGTTAGGATCTTTTTTTGCAGCTTCAACAACTCCTTCGCCATAACCATTGCGAGTCGGTACTTGCTTTAAAGTATCTTTATTTTTCCAGCCGCGATTAAGTTTTGGATTCTTGAATTTCATATTTGATGCAATCAAGGTTTAAGTTTAAAGGTCAGAGATTCTAGTGAATATTTTTTAGTATGTAACATCCATCTCTTAAACCCTCACCCTTTCAACCTGTAACCTTATTCATTTTTATTGTGCCTCAGAAGTAATTTTCCCTCCCAAGGTTCTAATGTCTCGCAGCGCTTCCTTTAACTGCTCTTCATGTTTGACTTTATCTTCTGGTCCCTTGCCAGGAGGTGCTCCGTGCCAACGAAAATCATTTTCCATAAAATCTACTCCCTTGCCTGGGATGGTGTGAGCGATAATAACTACTGGTTGCTCCCAAACTGTTTTCGCATAAGAGCAGGCATCGACAAACTCACGAATATTATGACCGTCAACTTCAACAACATGAAAGTTAAATGCTTCGAATTTATCTTTCAAAGGTTCAAGCGGCATGATGTCTTCTGTGTTGCCATCAATTTGAATATTATTGCGATCAATAATCCAAGTTAGATTGTGCAAAGCGTGCTTCCCAGCAAACATGGCTGCTTCCCAAGTGATGCCAGCTTCCAATTCACCATCTGACATTACACAATAAACGTGCCAGTGAGCATCTTCTTGTTTTCCTATATAAGCCAAGCCAGCAGATTGTGGTGAACCGTCACCTAATGGGCCTGAAGTATTTTCTAAAGCAGGCATCCAAGAAGTTTCCGGATGGCCTTGCAACGCCGAGCCAAGCTTACGTAGTGTGGCTAGTTTTGTTTTAGGAAAATAACCAGCGTGAGCCATGGCTGCATAACGTACTGGAACAACATGACCGTTAGAAAGTAGTAGGCGATCTCGGTCAGACCACATTGGTTTTTTTGGATTATGTGCAAGTATGTGAAAATATAAAGCTGTAAAAATGTCTGCTAGTCCTAGGGGACCGGCGCTGTGGCCGCTACCAGCGATTTCGAGCATTTTTAAAATATCAGTACGAATCTCATTAGCCTTTTTTTCAAGAGAGATTAATTTTTTTTCAGTTAGTGTAGGAATTTGTCGTATATCTGGCATAAAATAGATTTGAGCCTATTATAACAGTTTAGCTCGTTAGTGCGTAGGTTTGAATGTGTAGAAAAAAATAAATAAAACAAAAGGACGGCACTTGGCCGCCCCTTAATTCGATATTTTTTTATTCTACGTAAACCGCACCAGTGTTTGAGCCATCGTAGCTGTCAAAGAATCCGTATATACCAGCTTCGTCGAAAGTCTTGATGAATGACTCACCAGAGTTTATTGTTCCGCTGCCCCATGAAAGGTCGTCACCAGTAACGGTGTGCTTAGCTGTATCACCATTTGTGAATCTGACACTCGATCCAGCTGTGACGGTAACATCAATCGGACTATAGCCAGAAGAATTGATAGTGATAGCTGCTGGAGTCTTCAAACCTTTGTCTACATTGATGCTTGCAATCGTCATCTCGCTAGTCTTATTGTAGTCAGAGGCTGAATTGATAGCTGTACCAACATTATAGTTGGAGAAAAAGCCATCAGGCATATCATGGATTTGCTGGTTCCAGTTGCTACCATAAAGTTCAATAGCAATCGCTTCTGATGTGACGTGTCTCAAAGTTCCGCCAGCAGCGACAGCATATGTTTTAGGATCAGTGTTAATCTTGATCATCTTTACGCCTGGTTTGTAAGTTACGTTTCCACCAATTTGAATTTTAGCTAGATCAGCATCTGTTAACCATTTAACATCATCAAAATTGCTGTACCAAGTTTCGTAAGTCTTCATGTTTGGGAAAACATAGCGCTGGCCATCTGCTCCATAGTAGTAGACTGCAGAGAAGGTTTGCCCGCGAATTAGATCACCGGACGAAAGATTGGCAAGGCTGGTATAAGCTTGAGCTTGAGACGCTGTAAAGCCAATATAGCCAATAAAGATGACACTTATGGCAATCACTGCGATAAGGAATCTCTTTAGATTAGTTGCAATGGTCATAATGGAACAATTTAGTTATTTCAATTGTGATAATACCACACTGTATAAATTTTGGAAGGCTTCTTCTGGATTAGGTTTTCCCCAGAGAGCTGAGCCTACTGCCAAACGGCGAGCGCCAGATTTGACGATGAGGGCAACATTCTCTTCATTGATACCACCATCGACTGCAATTTTAAGTTTTGGAAATTTATGTTTTGCCTCATAAATTTTTTGGGTGATCTTTGAGCCAAGGAATACTTGTGCATTTTTTCCTGGATGAACGCCCATGATCAGCAAGACATTAATTTGATCAGCCAATTCTTCTATTTGATTTAGTGGAGTTTCCGGGTTGAGAGCAATGCCGACTTCTAGATCGAGTGATTTGATTGCTTTGATTACAGACGGCAGATTTTGACTAATCTCAGCATGGACAATAGCACGGTGTAAGGTTGGAACATGTTGTTTCCACTGGACAATGGTCGATAGCGGATCCTCAATCATCAAGTGAAGTTCGAGAGCTGGTATGGAGGAAGCAGTAGCGACAATTTTTGGTTCAGCCCAAGCTCTCCCAGAGACTAAAGAATCATTAAGAATATCTATTTGCCAGAGTGGTGCCAGATTTCTCAAGGGTTGGAATGTAATACGGCGTAAAAATTCTTCTTCAGATTGGACTAGTACCGTTGGAATGATCTCGACCGTATCTTGAGTTTGCGTTTCTAAGTCTTCAACTTGCTGCAGGCGACGAACATGTCTGGGTGCAGCAGAAAAATCAGTTGTCAGAAATGCGTCGAGAATTGTTAGCGGATCATCTTGAGTATCAATTCGTCCGGGGAGACAAAGAATATTCGCGTTGTCATCAGCCCGAGTAGTCTTTGCTGCTTCAATCGAGAATCCGATACCAGCCCTGATGTCATCAAACTTATTGGCCGCAATACAAATTCCCTCGGCATTCCCACATGTAAGTACACCTAAGGAGCCAGGATGGTTACGCACTGCCTCGGCCACGGCAGCGGCATATTCCGGATAATCATCTGTTTCATCGAGCTCGTGCGCTCCCAAATCTTCTACACTAAAACCACGAGATTCTAAATGCTCGCGAATACTTGTCTTTAAATGAAACCCGGCGTGATCAGCTCCGAGGTAAATGGTTGGTTGTTTCATGGAAGTATTATAGCAAAAATTAGGAATTTGAGTTTATTTGAGAATTGACCAAGGTTAAACC
>JAHISC010000044.1 GCA_018818445.1 Patescibacteria group bacterium
CGGCGTTATCGATGTTCTTGATTGTGCTTCTTCCTGAAAAGCACTCTTGGGATCAATATGCAACTGTTGCTTAAAAATTTCATCTAGAGTTGAGATAATCTTTTTTTCAATAAAATCTTGAGCAGCGTCCCAACCAAAGTCTAGATAAATGGAACCAATAATTGCCTCAATAGAGTTAGCTAAAATATAATTTCGAGCTTTAGAATCGCTATCTTTTTGCTCACCTTTGGACAGATATAAATAATCTTCGATTTCCAAGGAACGAGCAACCTTAGCCAGGTTCTGACCATTAACCATTGCAGCTCGCCAATTAGTTAATTCGCCTTCTGGATTGCTGTAATTTTTATACAAAAACTCGGTCACGACTAATTCTAAAACTGCATCACCTAAAAATTCAAGCCGTTCGTTTTGATCTAGTGGAAAGCTAGCATGTTCGTTCAAGTAAGAACGGTGAACCATAGCCTGCTCTAAATGTCCGTCTTCTTTGAATTCAACACCAATTTTCTTGGCCAATTCCTTAATATTTTTTCGCATATTATTCATTATTTTCTTTTTCCTCCTTTTTAACTGTAGTATCAATGGCTTTAGTTTCACCGCTGGCGATCATGTCTTTAAAAACTGCTCCTAAAACTCCGTTTATGAACTTACCTGATGCTTCGCCTCCAAAAGTTTTACCTAACTCAATAGCTTCGTTGATAGCAACCTTTGATGGAATAGAATCATCGAACCTTAACTCATAAACTCCTAAACGCAAAATATTTCTGTCAGTCGAAGTCATATCCTTAACTTTCCACTCAGGCGCAAAGCGTTCCAGTAATTCATCAATTGCTTCTATCTTTTCTACTACACCCTCAACCTGTTTGACAACATAAGATTCATCATCAAAATTTGGTGCAAACTCTTCTTTGATATGAGCAGCGATCTCCTCTATACTGGCATGTTCACGACCACGAAAGTCCCATTCAAAAATGCATTGCATGGCCATGGTTCTTGCTAAATGACGATTCGACATAAAAATATTTGTTAACACAGTATAACACAAAAAGTCCGGAATACCGGACTTTTCGCTTATTTCTTTGATTCTGCCTCTTCTGTCTGTTCTGGCTCCTTTTCTTTCTTTGACTTTTTAGACAATTTTTTGTCGATCACTTGCTCTGCTGAAGCAGAAGAGATAACTTTGCGATTCTTATAATAACCACAGGCCTTACAGGCACGATGTGGCAAAATTGGTGCCTCGCACTTGGCACAATTTGTTGTATCGGTCTTTTTGAGCGCCAAATGTGAGCGGCGACGTCGAACCTTTGATTTTGAGTTCTTAAATGCTGGTACTGACATAAAAATGATTACGGAAGGAGTGTATCGGAAAACGCAATTTTGGTCAAGAGATGGGAGACCGGCCCCGAGGCGTATTGCCAAGGGGCCGGTCGATGTACGTAATACGTACCGGAGCTACAACCGACGAGCGAACTGGCTGTGCCGCGGTGGACGGTGCCGATGGCAGCCGGGTTTATGGTGCTTGGGAGTAATTTCCTCCTCTTTCTCCTTGTTGAGCTTCATGAAGCGCTTGCGGAGAGCCTTGCGGCTCTTCTTCTTCGACTTCTTCTTGAGCGGCTTCTTGATACCCGGCTGAGTGTCCTCATCCTCGAAGGTGAGGTCCGCAGATGCTGCCTTCTGCGGCATGATATCGCGTTGTTGCATGCCGTCCAGGGTGGTGACCACTACGACTCTCCTTATTGTGCGCGTACTTGCGCTAAAAAAAGATAACACGCGCATCAAGGAGCGTCAAGGCTGGCTTGGCAAAGATGATTGACTCAGGCACTATACTAATATTAACTACAAATTTATGAAAAATTTTTCAGTACTGCTACTTCTCATTTTACTGACGCCGATGATAGTGTCACCAAAAATTGCTCATGCTGGTGATTGTTTTGAGGATCCGATTTACGATCGAACTTGGAGCGGTCAAATTACTACCGGTGCCTTTGTGCGCGACGTAGCCTGCATGGATGGATCTGTAGTCAAAACAACTTTGCCGGTAGGAACACAAATTAACATCACTGGCGAAACTGATGGCTGGTATAGAATTGAAACCTCTAGTGGTCTCACAGGTTGGGTTGGCCAATGGTTGATTGGTGTCACCGATACAAACAGCTACCAAACTTTCACTCAAACCCAGGCACAATCACAAACTCAGACTCAAACACAAAACCAAATACAAGAACGTGTTCGTGGCTACATTCTTTTACAAGTCGAGGAACATGGCGAGGCCTGGTATGTTGACCCAATAAGTGACGCTCGATATTACATGAAAGATGGACCAACAGCTTATGAAATGATGCGAAAATTTGGCCTAGGAATCTCTAATGCCGATCTAGCTAAGTTGCAGGCCGGTGACGCTACTTTACAAAACCGTTTGCGTGGTAGAATTCTTTTACAAGTTCAGGAACATGGCGAGGCCTACTATGTTCACCCAGAAACCGGTACACCACACTACATGGCCGATGGCGACGCAGCTTACAGTTTAATGCGCTTCTACAGTCTAGGAATTTCTAATGATGATTTGGAATCAGTGCCTTCCGAAGAATTTGAAGCATTGGATTACTAAAAAAATAAATCGGGTGTTGCCAAAAGGCTTCATCCGATTTTTTATTACCCTATCTTTTCAATTATTTCTCCTGCCAGTTCTTCTACTGGACGATCGGTCACAATCTTCAAAGCATCAGGTGCGACACGTGCGTAATCAAATCGACACGACGGATGATCCTGACTACACAAACTGCGATCAACATCATGATGCGCTCGATGACGTGGCCTGTGTTGAATGCGTTTTGCACGCTCTTTCCAGTCAATATCACACATGATTGTTTTCACTTCTACCCCATATTGTTCTTGCCATGAACAAAATCGCTCCCAGTCCTTTTCAAAATAGAACGGTGCCTCGAGAATAATATCAATCCCGCTCCTCACATGCTGTTCCGCTAAATGAAAAAGGAGTACAAGCGCGGCAAGACCATATTTTTTTGAATCTTCAAGATCATTTCCCGCAAAATGATCGTAGAGAATTTCTTTCATTTCGTCCTTATGAAACACGGCCATATTCAAACGCTGCGCCAGCTCTTTAGCCAACGTTGTTTTGCCGCTTCCGGGCAAGCCACAGACAATAATCAATTTCGACATAACGGCAAAATCGTATCACTCAAATTCCGGAGAGTCAAAAACACCCGATCAGATTTACCAACCGGGTGCTTTTAAAGTTTATTTCAGTACTCCGCCCCACTCTGTCACAGTAAAGCCATTTCTTTCAAAGTGCGGAATAGTCGGTAACGGATTTGCTTCGATCGAAGCGTTTAATTCATCAAAATCCATGAGCACACGTAGCACTGAGTCGGCCGGTTGCGACAAAGTCATAGGAGCCAGCATATCCATCATCTGTGTTCCATGGAAACCAATTTTGTACCAAGGGGCATTTTGCATCCGTGGATACCAGAAGTCCATAAAGTCGACAGTCTCTTTGCTGGTAAATCCAAACTCATGCAATTTCTCCACCAAGAACTTTTCTACTGCCGGCTGCTCCACCACCCAGTAATACTCTGGAGCACTATAGAGACCTCCTCGGCCTTCCCAGAAGAGATATGAATAGACCTCTCCGTCATCACGGTTAACCAGAGTACCATCAGGCGAAGCTGTTACTCGCCAACCGTTATTGTAGACCGGTTCCGTGTAAGTAAATCCACCGGCCGGTGCCAAACTGACGTCAATATCAGTAGTCGCCTCAGGGTACAGATAAATCACCGGTTTACCGCACTCAGCCATAGGCATAATCGCACTATTAGTAAATTCAATCCATCGTCCCAAGCTGTCCTGATAGTAGAAAACTGGATGGATCAGAATAAAATCTGCCATGGTTTTGTCCTGTCCTGCCCAATACTGCCAATTGATAAAATCTTGCTGGTAATAGCCGCTCTCCCAATTAACCGGTTCGTAAATTGCTTTATGAACATTGTTGCTGACGACATAATAACCAACTTCTTTCAATTCACCTATCTCAGACTTATCAACTACATCCAATAAACCGTTAATTCCACAACCACCAACTAAAGCTTTGGAATATTCCTCTCGATTGTATCCACCACTGTTCCAATAAATCGCCGGGGAAGCAAATGCACTACTAACCTCTGGCCAAAATGGAATTTTCAATTCGTAAACCATCATGCGCCCATCTTCACGTAAGGAGATAAAACCATCATTTAGATTGAACTGCTCTTTATCATCAACTAGTCTCAACACCCGACCATTTTCCAAAGTAGCTGTTGGCGCATAGTCAGTGTATGAGAACTCGTCAGGAAAATTATAACGCATGGTTACACCATGAAAGATATAATTTTGCCCACGGGTATCTTTAGCTGATAGCGATTGTTCAAACTCAGCAATCACTGCTCCAGCATCAAAACGAACATCAGTGCCCAAATCAGCTAATTGATTGCTCAAAACTTCTCGAGCCGACCTGTACCCAGACGCAATTCTTGAAAAACCGCTTTGCTCAGCATAACGATCCAAAATAACAGTTGGAACTTCTCCGGTTGGATCAGTTAAAGTGTAAACTGTGGTATAAAATTCCCCCATGCCCATTTGAGTAAAATATTCTTCAGCCAGAGTAAAACCATCGTAAACACCGCCTTGTACTGTGCCTAATTTATAAGCCGTTGGTGTGGTAACTGAATCTGCCCAGTCAGGCAATGGCACTGCTAAAGCATCATCCAAAAGCCGTGTTGGATCAACTTCTACCTGATCCTTCAAAGCCAACCAGTCGATTTTCAAGGCTTGCTCGCCCACAGAAACGTCGAGCTCTACCGGCTCCTCTGTTTCCTCAACCAACTCGGTTGTCTCATCAGTCCCTTCAGTTGTTTCCTCGACTACCACTTCTTCTCTGGCTTGATTGGAAGCCAACCAAATACCCATCACAAAAGCAGTGGCGATTAAAAGTACGGCGACCGGAATGCCTATCCAAAGAAGCCATTTATTTTTTGATGCTCCTGACGACACAGGATTTTCCTGACTCTCATTTTTCATAAGTTACGCTTAGTTTTCTATTTAAAATTTGTTGTCTTAAATATTCCGGTGAAGCGGCAGCGATATTTGAAATCAGTGCTGACGACTCTGCTTCGTTCATTGGCGTTGGTTGTCCTCCTCTCGTGTAAACAGGCAATAGCTGAATTGTAACATTATTTTCGTCAATAATCACGCCAACTGTTAAAGCTGGCCAGGTGGCTGAAATTTCTTGATCAAAAATAAAGTTGCCCAAAGAATAAATTACAACTACATCATCCAAAACTTCCATACCTTGTGCGACATGCGCATGACCACCGACTATTAAGTCTGCTCCAGCATCAACCATCAGTTGAGCTAATCGTTCTTGCGAACTAGAAGGCGCTGTTTGATACTCGTTGCCCCAATGTGGCATTACAATTACGAACCGTCCTTCGCTATCAGCTGCTTCGATTTGTTCCTGGAGAGCTACTTCGTCTGGCTGGAACTGATGGTAGCCAATAAAAGTAACGTCAAAACCATTAATGGTCGTGTCGTAGCGTGGAACTGGTTCCGCCCAAGCGCCAAAGTACGGAATTCCCAGCTCATCTAGCCATTCTCTCGTTTCCACTTGCCCAGCACTCCCCACATCCGATGCATGATTGTTGGCTTGGCTAACAATATCGATATACTCTCCCATCTCAGCCACTGACTCGGGTGAAAAAACAAAACGAAAAGGTGGATTGTAAGTATAAGTGCTGCCCTGCTCATTAACTGTACCTTCCAAATTACCCACTGTTACATGAACGCCGCGCAAAAATCGACTCATTTCTTGCCAAGGATAATCTATACCAAATTCATTCATCTTCAGGCGCACACCACGGTCGAGCATAATATCACCAACCAGATGAAAAGACGCAAAAGGATTATCTACGGCATCACCGGCTTTAAAGTATCCAATAATATGACTGGTGTTTTCGTGCCAATCGATCGTTGGTATTACCTCGAGAGAATTATCGTGATACTTCAGAGTCCAATCTTCATCACCACGCAAACGATTGATAGTTTGCAATACATCAAGGCTGGCAGTCGAATCAATTTCCAAGTCTAAGCAATCCGGTGTGCAGCGCTCGCCGTTCTCAATTGCGCGAAGTGTAACGTCATCATGAAAATCAGTGATAGTTATTGGCAGGTTGTGTGACATATCAATACTCGCAATCACCACAGCCTCAGGAAAAATCTTTGCAATAGCCTCTCCCAAAACCTGACGATCTTCTTGTGAAAGCGACTCATCGACAATAATCGGAACCAGAGTTGCCTTAGGGAACGATCGACGAATAAAAGGAGTCAAAGCACCGATTCCATGCTCATTCTCATAAGCCATTTCTTCTCTCTCTAGAACTGGTACGGCGTCAATCAACTCTTGAATTTGACGATTATTAGTATAAAGCTCGCCATAAGGAGTCTCCCAGGTGCCATATGAAACTTGTGCCGGTGACCTACCAACCGAAAAATGGTTTGGACTTACAATCACAACAGTCTTAACTTCATCAGAACCAATCGCTAAAAATAATTTTGCAATTTCCTTGGCTACCAGTAAATGATGTGGCGAAATTGCTGAAGCAACATTCACCTTATCAATTTCCTGATCTTCCCAAGTTTCGTATGCTTGATCGTAAACACTACGTGCGTAAAGACTGAACGAATAAATTGGCTGGATATCTTCCTCCAATAAATCGTTAGAAAAAAATGGTAGTTCAACAGCAGCTATATGAGTAACGGCTGAACTATAAACTACCAATCCTAAAATAAAGCTGGCCTCTACCAACACCAAAACTAATATCGAAAAAACAAATGCCTTCAGAAAAAATAAACTTTTCATAGCCC
>JAHISC010000045.1 GCA_018818445.1 Patescibacteria group bacterium
CATTGGCGTCGACCCAAAACACATCAATGCTTACGAACAGCTCGGTAGATTGTATTTAACAAAAAAAGATTTTCAGTCCGCTAAAGAAACATTTGAATTTTTAGCTAAGCTTTCCAAACAGGATCCAAGTGTGATTGCAAGTGTTGGGGAAGTTGAGGAAAAACTTGGCAATTTTGAAGCTGCTTTTAATAATTTTTATAAAGCAGTTGAGCTTAGTCCAAAGAACCCAAAGTATCTTGATTTCCTAATTAGTGCAGCTCTTAAGTCAGACCACTTACACGAAGCTCAGAGCGCGATTGATAGACTTAGAGAAGTCAATCCAGAGAATAGCAAAATTGAACAGTATCAAGAAGAAATCAAGTTAATCAAGAAATCAAAATAACGGGTGTTGCCCGTTATTTTGTTTCTTTGTGACTGGTGTGCTTACCACAGTGCTTACAGTGCTTTTTCATCTCAAGTCGATCTTTTAAGATTTTCTTGTTTTTCTTTGAGTTGTAGTTGACTGTTTTGCACTCAGTGCACTCCAATTTGATTAGGTTATCTTGCGACATATGATTTCATTGATGTCGGCAGTGTATAGAAAAGTAGCTATTTTGTCAAACATAATACTATTTTGACTGAATTTGTGGGATAGCTCAGTTTTTGCTAATATGAACCAATAACCAATATCATTATGTCAACAGCAATCCTAGGAGTTATCTTTTTAGCCCTTTCCGGTGCAACCGGTTTTCTATATACCAAGCAAAAAAAGCGTTTAGCTTATATGAAAACGCTCAAAAAAATGAGTATAGCTGATTCTAAAACAGGCGATGTGGGGCTCTTTGAAGGTGAGATTGATGGAGTTTCGATTAAAGTTCCGTATTACGATGACCCAGTCGCCTATTACAAATATGAATTGCAGGAGGAAATTTCGAAGAAGCGGGAGAACGGTACTACGGCGCACAGTTGGAGATTGGTCAAAAAGGGAGCCAGTAGAGCTCCGTTCATGGTCAAAAGCGGCGAGGTCTCTGTTTTAATCAATCCTGTAGGCTTTGCAGTCGATGATATTGAGCTTTACAACGGCAAGGCTGTTGGCCTTACCAAAGATATTTTTGAGGCGATTCAGTTTATTACAGAAGGGAATTTACGGCCTGATTTAATGTCAAAGAGATTGAAGCTACGCATTTCCGGTTTACCAATTGGTCAGAAAGTTGTAGTAGCTGGAAAAGTTGAACAAGAAGGCGGTGCACTGACGATCAAAAAGACTGATTTGCTTGGAAAACTCTACACAGCTACTGAAACCGATGACATTGCAAAGAAAGAGAAAACTTTGGTTTATGTTTTTCTAGGCTTGACGGTTATTTTGGCAGGATTGGCAATTGCCGCATTTGTGACAGCAATTTAGTCAAATAGAAAAACTGCCTTTACAGTTGTCATCCTGAGCGAACACTAGTCGTTTAGCCGAAGGATCTCTGGCAAGGCAGTTTTATTTTTACGCTGCTTGTTTCTTGGCCGCCTCTTGTGCAGCTTCGAGTTCTTCTTTAGCACGTTGCGCTGCTTCTATTTCAGCGATTTGATATTTGACTTCATCAATTTTGGCTTGAGGTGATCTTTCTGATGAGCCTTCCAAAACAGCTAAATTTTTTTCTAGCTGATCCAAGGTAAGGGGTTCTTTTTCTTCTGGGAGCATTTTCCTTATTAATTCTTGAGCTCGCTTCATGACAAATTTTTCTTCTAGCTGTTTGCCGCTTTCTTGTTCTTCTTTTGAAATTTCAGAGATAATATATTGCAATAAATTTTGCCTTTCGGTTAGACTAATATTTTTTTCTGTTTTTTCCAGGTATAAAATAACAGCTTCTTTAATTGGATCTTGAAGCCGCATTTCAACTCCTGCCTCTTCAGTTTTCTTTTCACGACTAAAAAGCTTGGAAAACCAACCTCCTTTTTGCTCAGGTTGCATATTCATAAATCAATTTGATCAAAAGTTTCTTGTTTCTGTTAATTTCAGACTCGGATTAGTCGAATTTCAAGATGATTTTTGGTGACCATCTGATCTTGTAGGAACTCCAGGATATCGTTGGTAGAAAACTTTATTATTCCAATATAGCTACACTTTATCACGATCCCTGCTTTAGGAGAAGGCGGCTTAAAACCTTTACGCTCAGTCAAACCCAGGTTTAAACTAAGTTTGCATTAAACTAAGTTTACTGTGGATAAAGTAGACAGAAATTAAAATATGCC
>JAHISC010000046.1 GCA_018818445.1 Patescibacteria group bacterium
CACAGCAACATATGGAATACTACAACCATGAACGCCCTCAATGGGATCTAAAAAAGATGACCCCTGTCATGTACAGGAATCATCTTTTAACCGCCTCATAGGTGTTTTCTTTCGTGTCCACTAAACGGGGTACGGTTCACCTGAGGCGGATCTTTTATTTCTGCGTTGCTCTTTGCAAACTCGCCATCAGGCGGGATTTTACGCGGGCAGCTTTGTTCAATTTGAAGATATTTTTAGTCACTGCTTTATCGAGCATTTGATCGAGCTTGGGCATAATCGCCTTAGCTTCCTCAATCTTTCCTGCTTCCAAAAGCTTTCGGAAATGTCGTCTGCTAGAGTGAATTTCTTCGATAATTGGTTGACGTCGTGCTGCACGAGCTAAATTCTGTCGCAAAGCCTTTTTTGCATTAGCCAAATTTGGCATAGGTATAATCTTATTTTTCTCAAGAGCATGATGAGAACATTTAGGACTGGGGGAAGTGTAGTCAACTTTGAGATTTTTGTCAATACTACAAGAAAAACAACTAAAACCAAAGACCCTGCCATCCGATGACAGCAGGGTGATCGATCTGGTGCCCTCAAGCACAGAACGCTAGGGTGTCCCGCCCTTGAACTGCGCCCTCCAGATCTGAAGTGCCTCCTCGACCTCTCTGGAATGTCTACTAACACCGAGGGTCTTCGCTAAACCTTCGATAGCCAGATAGTAGCGATTCTGCCAGAAGGTGTGGTATTCGACGCCCTGATCGTAGCGAGCGCCGTAGTCGTCCCAGAGCAGCTGATACCGATCTGAGCCCAACCGACTCTTATCACCGATGGCGAAGTTCACGCAACCAGTGAGCCTGGCGTCTGTGTAGGTATCGAGCCAGCGTCTAGTATGCGTCCCGTTTGGCCGCTCCCAAACACTTACGAAGCCTTCCATGAGGTCATCTGGTGGGCTGTACCAGAGCGTGTAGCGCACGTCTTCGTAGACGTAGACGACGTAGACGCTTTGCTCGCCGAGTCCGACGTAGTCGTTCTCCCAGTAGAGAAAGAGCAGTGCTACATCGGGCTTCTGCAGTCGTCCCATAACCCGATCGAGAAAATCACCCTCGATCGCTCCTCCAGGACATCGCTCGATCTCCTCTTGCGGTTCCAAGAGACGCACGGACTGTTGGAACCTTGATTCCTCCACCCAGGAAGGGACCTCGGAGGGTTCAGTTTCGATGACTTCGTTCGTCGGCACGTTGCTGACGTTATCTCGACTAGACGCCCAGATGCCGAAAACAGTCAGATTGAGCACAAAAAGTAAGACTATGACAATTTTGTACCAAACCAAGAATCCTCTACTATGAACCTCGGTACTGCTCCAGCTGAGACAGCTAAGGATGACTACCACGCAGACAATGATTAAAAACGAGGCAACTTTAAGAAACATCTTTTCCCTCTCATGTTGTAAGGTTCAGCGGACAGCTGAGGTTAACAAGATAACATTTTCATGTCAAGCTTGGATCATCTCTACCACTAAACGATCAACAGCCAAATCTGGAGTTATACCACTTAGTTTCATCTTGGCATCAAAAGAAACAATCATCGAATGCAGAGTCTCCAAATGCCCAAAAGACATTTTTCTGGCCTGCGATAAAGATTTTTCCGCCACAAAAGGATGCAATTTCATCTTTTCGGCTACTTCATACTTTGAGACTCTCTCATTGTCATCAATGATTGACCTTACTCCCAAAAGAATTCTTACTTGTCTGGCTAGCATGGAAAATAATTGAAAGTCAGATGAGCCAGAGAGTCTCTGTTCTTCCAAAAGTCGTAAGGCTCTAGCTGCTTCTTTGTTAGAAACTGCATCAATAAAAGCAAAAATCTGATCTGCAAAATTTGCTTTCACTAGTTCGCCAATCATTTCATCAGAAATTTCTTTGCCAAGAGAATATGCTGTGAGTTTTTCTAGTTCACCTGAGAGCTGCCAGAGGTCAGACCCAACCAAAGCAATAACTTTTTGTAATTTAGCTGTATCAATATTTATTTTTCTTGTCTTAGCATACTCTCTTGCCCACTCAAAAAGAGATGAACCAGACAAAAGCGGATGAGGGTAGGTGTAAACATCGGCTTGATTTTGCAATGCCGAAAATAGTTCAGACTTTTCAATTTTTTTCTCACTCTCTTGATCCCAAAAAATAAGAATTGTAGATGCTGGAGTTCTGTTCAGCGCTTCAATCCAAGGTTTAGCATCTGCTTTTTTTAAACCTGCTGTCAAACCCTTAACAACAACCATTCTTTTTTCTGAAATAAATGGCGGTGTTTGAACTGCTTGAAAAACATCACCTAATTCAATGGCACCAGAATCATTAGCTGGAAACTCAACCAAGTTCATGCCTGATAAATCAAATTTAGCCTTAAACTGATCACGCAAAATAGTCACCTTCTTTTGAGACAAAAATGAATTCTCACCATAAACAAAAATAATCATACTGGGCGTATCTTATCAGATTAGTTCAAGGCTTAGAAGTGGCAAAAAATTCTCGCTAATCTCTAAGATTATTAGCCTAGACTAATCTAAAAATTTTATAATTTGTGCGATGGATAGGGCAAGGGCCAAATTTTTTTATTGCCTCTAAGTGTCTTTTTGTTCCATAGCCTTTATGAGTTTCAAAACCGTATTCTGGAAAATCATTTCTAAAGTCTTCCATTAGTCGATCTCGATAAACTTTGGCTAAAATCGAAGCCGCGGCAATCGATTTAACCAAACGGTCGCCGCCAACTAGAGCAGTTTGCTCAATATCTAAATCTGGAATATGAAGAGCATCAACTAGTACATGATCAGAGACTGGAATTTGTTCGATTGCACGCCGCATGGCTAAAAAAGTAGCTGGTCTTAAACCAAGCTCAATAATTTCTTCTGCTTCTGCCGAGCCAACGGCCCAAGCGTGGCTTTTTTCCTTAATTACTTCGAACAATCCATCTCGCTGCTTTGCAGAAAGAAGTTTAGAATCACGAATTAAACTCAAACGTGAATTCAGAGGTAAAATTACTGCTCCTGCAACCACTGGTCCAGCTAAAGCACCGTATCCAACCTCATCAACTCCAACAATAGCCATAAAACCCTTGGCTAGTAACTCTCTTTCATATCTAAAAGTTGGCTTGATCATAATTAGTCACCACAATAACCACCCCTCACCCCTCCTTAAAAAGGAGGGGAAGCGTTAACTAACAATTAACTCTAGCAACACAACTAATATCTTGTTATGTACTGAAGCAGCTTGATCTATTGCAGTCTCATCGCCACTCCTTTAGCTCACCCCA
>JAHISC010000047.1 GCA_018818445.1 Patescibacteria group bacterium
CATATGTACGACATGATTACTATCGGAGGTATCAAATTAGATACTTTTATTCTTATTCCAAAAGCCACGACTTACTGTCAACTAAAAATGCCGGATTGCCAACTCTGCATTGAATATGGCAAAAAGCATTCAGTTGATGATATTAACCTGCAAATTGCCGGCAGTGCGCCTAATATGGCAGTAGGTCTATCACGCATGAAACAAAAGACAGCAGTCTATAGCATAATGGGTCAGGATATTATTTTTGAATTAGCTAAAGAATTTTTGTCAAAAAATGGAGTTGATACGGAGTACATTAAAGCTATAAAAGGTAGAGATAGCAGTTTTTCTGCGGTATTAAATTATAAAGGTGAATCAACTCAGTTAGTATCACAAAATGATAGTGAATTTCGTTTACCAGAAAAATTAGCTAGCACGGAATGGATCCATGTTTCAGAACTAGGAGAAGGATACAAGAAGCTTTACAAAGACATAGTGCGCTTTTCTAAAAAAAATAAATGTAAAATAAGTTTTAATCCTGGAGTATTACAGATTCAAGAAAAACAAAAAGAATTGTTTGATCTCTTAAAATATACAGATGTACTTTTTATAAACAAAATTGAAGCGCAAATACTGCTTGATGCTAAAGAAGAAGAGACAATGCAATTCATGATGGGGGCCCTAAAAAAACTCGGTCCAAAATTCGTGGTTATTACTGACGGTAAAAACGGAGCCTTTGCCTATGATGGAGTACAACTTGATTATGTTCCCATGTTCCCTGGTAAACGTGTTGAGGCAACTGGTGCTGGTGATGCTTTTGCTACCGGCTTTTTAGGTGCTCTGTTGCACGGTAAAAAACATGGCGAAGCCTTGCGCTGGGGCTCAGTCAACGCTGCTTCAGTTGTCGGTAAAATTGGTCCAACTAAAGGACTTTTGTCTCATACTGAAATACAAAAGCGTCTTAAAGCAAGGCCGAGTTATAAAACCAAAGAACTTTAATATGTACGACATTATTACTATCGGATCAGCCACCAGGGATGTATTTCTTATCTCTAAGGCTTTTCGTTTAATTAAATCAAAAGAATTTGCGACAGGAATTGGTGAATGTGTTTCTTTGGGCAGCAAAATTGAACTTGATAATGTTGTTTTTACAACTGGTGGCGGTGGCACAAATTCCGCTATGACATTTGCTCAACTGGGTAAATTCAAAACTGCCGCCATAACTCGCCTGGGCGATGATGAAGCTGGGCGAGATATTTTAAATGAACTGGCTTTGAATGAAATTGATAGCTCTTTGTCTACTGTGATCAAGAAAGGTATCAGCGGCTATAGCACTCTGCTTACTACGACAACCGGAGAAAGAACGGTTTTGGTGCATAGAGGAGTTAGCGCTGATTTTAAAGTTAGTGAAATGCCATGGAGCCGTATGAAAACCAAATGGTTATACGTCACTTCCCTGGCTGGAAATACAGCGCTGGCCTTAAAAATAGTCCAATTTGCTAAGAAAAATGGCATTCGGGTGGCATATAATCCAGGTTCCGATGAACTAAAAAAAGGTTTACGAACGCTCTCGCCTATTATAAAGGAGCTCACAGTTTTAAACATGAACCTGGAAGAAGCTCAGCTCCTGGCTAAAATTAAGACTAAAGATGTCGCGCTTTTGGCAAAAAAAATTGCTCGCCCTGGACTAATGTTGGTACTAACTGATGGTCCACAAGGTGCATACGCTCACCTGGATGGCACAACTTGGTTTGCAAGACCACGAAACATAAAAGTAGTCTCGCGTACCGGCGCTGGCGATGCTTTTGGCTCAGCTTTGGTCGCTAGCCTCATGGCCGATAAAGGAATTGATGAAGCTTTGCAAATTGGAATTTTAAACTCTGAATCAGTGATTCAATCCTATGGCGCCAAAATTGGTATTCTCACCCACTGGCCCACAAACGCCTTAATGAAAAAAATTAAAATTAAAACTCTATAACTATTTCTTATGAACGACCAAAATATGGCTCCACAGGAAATTCCTAGATGTCCTAAACATGCTCCAAAATGGCTTCTTCTTCTCTTGGGTGCCGTGGGCGGCGTTGCCATTTTTATTATTATCATCATGATTGCGAGGTATGCAACCTTTAGCAATCAATCCTATGATGATGTTTTCGTGCCAGAAGGATACATTAGTCAAGATGTTTACTACGATCTCACTGAAGATGCAGATAATTCTACAAATATTATTAATGAAGAAAATCAAAATGAGAGTCCGAATAGCGAAGTTGCAATTAGAGAATATGATCGAAGGATTAAATTCTCCTATCTCAATGGCTGGCATATTAATGCAGAAGATACTATTGCTGAAGGCGATCCAGATTTAAAAACACAAATTTTAGTTTCCCAAGACCCTGTCTGGGAATGTGCGGCATGTGGCGGACCAATCACCCCGATTATGATTTCCATAGTCAACAAGCCAGCAGGTGGTTATGGTATAGCCGGTTCTGCTTTCGCATACGAACTTGGTGAATTTACAAACATTAAAGACTATACAAATTTAACCACAGATGACTTGCCAAATGGGTCACAAACTTTCTCCGCTAATGTTTCAGATGAATATCTCGGAGATTATACTTATGGAACAATTGTTTATGAAGGTAATGATCAAGTTGTCCTAGTACGTTTTTATGACTGGGGACAATCGAACGACTTAACAAAAGGTTGGGAAACTATTATAAACTCGCTTGATTTTAGTGAAATTAAATAACTATGCCTAAAACAAAAATCTTTATAACACGAATGATTCCAGACGAAGGGATTAAGATGCTCAAGAAAAGAAAAAGCATTGATGTAAAAATCTATCCCGAAGATGAAATCATTCCTCGTAAAGAACTTTTAAAAGGTGTGGCTGGTGCTGACATTATCTTGTCGATTTTGACCGATAAAATTGACGCTGAGGTAATGGACGCGGCCGGGCCGCAACTAAAAATGATCGCCAACTATGCTGTGGGCTTCAACAATATTGATTTGGAAGAGGCTAAGAAACGAAAAATTATTGTTACCAACGCGCCAGGGCCAGAGATCGTCGAATCCGTAGCCGAACATACCGTTGGCCTAATCCTGGCACTAGCCCACCGTATTGTAGAAACAGATGATTTTACACGCGCGAAGAAATACAAAGGCTGGGGGCCGATGTTACTCTTAGGTACTGACGTTTATGGCAAAACTCTTGGCGTGATTGGTACCGGTCGTATTGGTGAAGGCGTAATCAAACGAATGTATGATGGGTTTGGTCTAAAGATTATCTATAATGACATTGCTCGTAATGCCAACCTAGAAAAAAAATATAAAGCCAAGTACCGCAGTAAGATGCAGCTTTTAAAAGAAGCGGATTTTGTTAGTTTGCATGTCCCTCTTCTCCCATCGACCAGACATTTGATCAGTACCAAGGAATTGAGAGCCATGAAAAAGACAGTATTTATCGTTAATACTTCACGCGGACCAATAATTGACGAGGGCGCTTTGGTACGAGCCTTGGCTAAAGGCGAAATTGC
>JAHISC010000048.1 GCA_018818445.1 Patescibacteria group bacterium
CACTGGCACCATTCCAGCTGCTACTGCTGCTGCTGAACCACCAGAGGAACCACCAGGAACTTTGTCAGTGTTGTGCGGATTACGAGTTTTTTGAAAAGCTGAGGTTTCAGTGGAGGAACCCATGGCAAATTCATCCATGTTAGTTCGGCCGATAATAATTGCTCCAGCTGCCAATAAGCGCTCAACTACTGTTGAGTTGTATGCCGCCTTATAGTTCTCAAGAATTTTTGACCCAGCACTAGCAGTGTGACCTTGATACAAAATATTGTCCTTAATTGCAATTGGCACTCCTGCCAAACGTGGAACGTCTTTTTTCTTTTTGATATCTTCGTCGATCTGCTTTGCTCGTTCTCTGGCCTCTGTTTCAAAAACTTCCAAAAAAGCACCAATCTTATGGTCGTTTTCTTTAATTACTGCCAGCGATTCCTCAACAGCTTGCAAGGCAGTCATTTTCCCGTCGCGAACAGCATCTCTGATTTCCAATGCACTTTTCATAATTATTCGAAAACACCCGGCACTTCTAAAGCCTTGCCGGTTTTTTTAGGAAAATTAGCAATTACTTGCTCAATTTCTTGATCATCCCTAACAACAACATCATCACGAAAAACATTTTTCTCCTGTGTTAAATAAGCTTTTGGAGACACATTGGAAGTATCTACTTCGTGAAGTTTGCTCACATAAGCCACAATTGAAGGCAATTGCTCTTCCAACTGAGTCCGTTCTTCATCGCTTAATGAAAGCATGGAAAGATCTGCTACTTTATCAATATCGAATTCAATGTTTGACATATTAACTCAGGGTTTAGGGATAAGGTGTTAGAAGCTAGGAACGGAGATTTTTTAATCATTACGACCAAGCTTACGCAAAAACTCATCTTCTTTCAAGATTGGCACACTTAAACTTTTGGCTTTTTCTAATTTGGAACCAGCATTAGCGCCAGCTACTACAAAATTCGTCTTTTTACTGACTGAGCCGGAGACAGATCCACCTTGATCCTGAATAGCTGCCTTAGCTTCGTCGCGTGTTAATTTTTCTAAGGTGCCAGTGAGTACAAAAGTCATACCAGCAAATTTTGCACCAGATGTTTTGTAAGGCACAACCTTGACACCAACCGAATTATAAGTCTGAAGCATTTCTTTGGTGCGCTGATCCTGGAAAAAGTCGACAATTGACTCGGCCACAATATCACCAACATCTTCGATTGCCGTTAATTGTTCTTGGTTAGCTCGGCTGATTTTATCTAGGTTGCCAAAACTTCTAGCTAAAGCGAGCGCCGTTTCACTGCCAACGTTGGGTATACTAAGAGCGACTAAAAAATGTGGTAGATCAATTTCTTTTCTAAGCTCAATTTCTTCTAATAACTTCTTAGCTGAAACTTCACCATAACCTTCCAGCACAGCAATTTCTTGTTCTGATAATTTAAAAAGATCTGGAGCTGATTGTAAAATGCCAGCGTTAATAAAATGTTCAACTGTTTTGCCACCCAACCCATCGATCTGAAAAGCTCGAGCTGCATGCAAAATGCGCTCGCGTTCCATTGAAAAACACTTTTTATTGGAGCAGACAATGTCGACAGCGCCAGATTTCTGATCCAAAATTGAATCACAAACTGGACATTTTTTTGGTATTACAACATTTTTTTCACTACCGTCTCTCATTTCTTTTAGAACCTTCGTAATCTTTGGAATAATATCCCCTGCTTTGGTCAGAATTACAGTATCACCAATTTTTAAGCTAAGTCGTTTGATTTCATCGGCATTGTGCAAAGTAGCGTGTGTAACAGTTGTACCAGCTACGAAAGTTGGCTCAACCGTGGCTACTGGAGTCAGTTTACCAGTTCTGCCTACAAACCAATCAACCCGCTCAACCTTTGTTGTTGCTTCCTCTGGCGGAAACTTCCAAGCTACAAGTCCGCGCGGCGTTTTTCCAACCACACCTAGCTCTCTAAAATCTCGCGCCTCATTAACTCTAACCACAGTTCCATCTATCCAATAGTCCAGCTTTTCTCTTTGCTGCTGGAGATTGTCGAGATACTGGCGAACACTGGAAGTAGTTTTTTGTAAGGCGCCGGCTGTTGTGTTAAATCCTAGTAATTGCAAAATTGCCATTGCAGCATCCTGATTTATGTCTCCCAGCCCCAAAAGTGACCATGCTCTGAAGTCTAGTGGACGCGAAGCTGTGACTGCTGGATCGAGTTGGCGAACACTACCGGCTGAGATGTTACGCGGATTAGCAAAGTCAGGCTTGCCTGCTTTCTGTTGAGCCTTGTTAAGCTTGGAAAAATCTGATTTCTTCATGAAAATTTCACCACGAACATTGATTTCTCCAGACTCGGACTCAAGAGCTTCTAAGATGGACTTAGGTAAATCAAATTGCTTAGCTAGTTTTGATAGCTCTTTTGCAGTCAAGATTCGCAACTTTAATGGCACAGCTTCGATTGTCTTTACATTTTGTGTGATATCTTCACCAATTCGTCCGTCACCTCTTGTAGCTGCAGTCTCCAGAAGACCGTTTTTGTAAATCAAAGAAACTGCCAAACCATCAATCTTGGTCATGCAGTAAAAACTTTTAACCTTTTTTCCACCAACTTTTTCTGCCCGCTCAGCCCAAGCAAGGAACTCTGCTTCAGAAAAAACATCTTCCATCGAAAGCATCCGTTCTTTGTGCTTAACTTTTTGAAATTTATCCAACGGCCGGCCGCCAATACGCTGAGTTGGAGAGTCTTTTGTGATCAAATCAGGAAACTGAGTTTCAAGTTCGTAAAGTTCATGTTTTAAGGAATCTAGTGCTGCTTCTGAAATTTCTTGCTTATCCAAGACATGATACAAATAACGGTGATGATCAATCACCTGTCGTAATTTTTTGATTCTTTTTTCCGCCTCAGTCTTAGATAGCTGTTTCATGCAGCTATTTTAGCACGTTTTATTTACGTAAACAATGGGAAATATCCAAAATATCTAGCTAAAAAAACCTAAATACCACTCCAGCATATATGGCCCCAAGATCATGGTAATGAGTGTAGCAGCGGCCATAAAAGTACCAAACGGCACTTGGCTGTCTAATTTTCGTTTCTTGGTCAAAATTAAGATAATCCCAAAAATTGCACCCAGAATATACGATAGAAATAGTGCCAGAACACCATTGGAAACTCCTAGTAAAAAACCCATCAACATTCCCATACGTATATCTCCGCCACCAACCCATTTGCCACTGGAAACAAGAAATTGAAAAGCAAAGAATCCACCAATGAATAAACCGCCGAGCAAAAGGTTAATTGCATCAGCGCCTAGGGCAAGATTGAATACTATAGCTAGGATGATCGCCGGAATCGAAAACCGATCCAAAATATAACTATACTTAAAATCGTAAACAAAAATAATTAACAAGAAAACAGACATGACTGCATCGCGGACAAATAGAGCCAACCACTCGCTTCCATCGATCCAATCTGGCACACCAATACCCAAAGCAGCACGTGCGAACAAGACGCCAAACATTACTCCAGTAATCAACTCTACGGCTGGATACTGCCACTCGATGGTTGCTGAACAACTACGACAACGGCCTTTTAGAGCAAAATAACTAAGAACAGGGACCAAATCGATTGGCGAGATTGGCACTTCGCAGGTTCTACATTTTGACCGCCCTTTCCAAAAAGCCTCGTCAGTCTTGGTTCTGAACACTACAACATTAACAAAACTACCAACTATAACTCCTAAAACCGCAGCTAAAATTGTCCAAACAATAATCATATTTTATTGTGCAGGAATTGGGCAAGCTCCTAACTGAAATCCTCTCTCAGTGGCGCAGTTTGCTCCTTTTCCTAAACCTAATAATGAATTATTTTTTTCAAGCTCAAAAGAAATTAAATAAGATTGTCCACTGCTAAAATAGCAATATGAATCTTTTATTCCGGAACATTCAACCATACCATCTAAACCAGTTCTTGGTGGTGCTGGTACTAAATCTAAATAAACAGTGTCTGTTGACTGGTTGCAAGAAGCTGAAAAACCACTGTCACTCAAACATGCAGTAGAAGCCTCACCGATTGCAAAAGAAGTTGACCATTTTGGATACTCACTTGAATCATTAAAATACATTTCAAGACCAGCTTGTACTTGCCTGACATCAGAAAGCCTAACAGCGTCTCTTGCCTGTGCTCTGGCATTCATGATCGCCAAAACAGCAGCCAGACCTAGTAAACCAATTACTAGTCCAACGATTAATATTTCAATTCTCGAAATTCCTTGTCCTTCCATAAAATTATTGTATCAATTTACGCATATTTTGTACGATGTCATGTGGACTAAAATGTCCAAAGATGAAAAATCCACTTGCCCCTGCATTGCGCGCTGCCTCAATCATTTTCTTATCTGCCTTATCTGTCATAAGAGCAATCTTAGTTTTCAGAAGCGTAGGTAATGATCGCAAGCGCTTCATTTCAATTAGGATGTCTGCAACACAAGATGTGTCAATTAGTAATATCTGCGGTCTTACTTTAGAAGCTTTTTTCTCTGCTTCTTCAATATCTTCTGCAATATTTACTATCCAGCCAGCGCGTTGCATTTTTTTGCCGTAGATACCTGCTAAGTGCTGATCGCAAGCTAAGATAACAATTGATGGTTCTTGCATAGAACCTATTTCTTTTCCAAATCTTTCATTGCCAAACCAATGGCCACCGAAAATCGTGAACCTATTTCGTCGAGTACTGGTCGCAATGCGGCTGGTGTTGCAACTCTGGCCCAAGGATCACCAATATAGACGTTTAGATTCAGTGTCTCTGAAAGAAAAGTGTCAATCTGCGGTAATTGCGCTGATCCACCAGTAATAATAATTTTTTCAACAGATGAGTGATCATGAAAATCTTGTGCCGCATAAAGTTCCAAAGCATATTTAACCTCATGCATTATTGGCATCATCGCCTCTTTGAGAACCGGTGGAAGCACAGTGTCTGATTCAGCCATAGATAAATCTCGTTTGGATTGTTCTGCCTCCGAATGCGAGACACCCATTTGCTGAGCCATCATTTTAGTCACATTTTCCCCACCAGCCTGAATACTACGATGCAAAAATGGAATGCCGTTATTGACAATAGTGATGTTGGTGCGTCTATAACCAATGTCAACAATCAAAATTCGTGCCTTATCTTTACCAACCAAAGAACGAATTAAAGCAAAAGCTTCTGTTTCCAAAGAAATAAGTTCTAGTTTAGCAAGTTTGAAAATCTCAACATACTTTGCAACCAAATCTTTTGGTGCGCCAGAAACAAGCACTCTAATATGTTTGCCAGAATCACTTTCTTTTTCTTGCTCAGATTTCTCACTAGACTCTAATTTTGGCAACAGATCTTTATCGATAACTGTAGTATCCAGAATCATTTCCTCAATTGGCAAGGGAGCCAGTTTTTTTACCTGAGCTTCGATAGCCGGACGGATATCTTCTTTTGCGCTTTTTGGTCGAGGAATGGTTATAATTGCGTGAAAAATAGACTGACTTGGCAAAGATGCATTAGCTCGTCTTGATTTTATGCCCGCTTCTTTAAGGATACGTGTCAGAATTTCAGCAGCTTGTTTGGGAGAGTCTAGTAGCGTAGGAGCCTTGTCCTCGTACTTTTTGAGTTCCGAAAAACCGTACGTCGCTAAACGTACGCGGTTTTTTTCAGGGATCAGTTCAACAGCTTTAATTCCTCCTGCCCCAATATCAACGCCGACGAGACCTGGCGTCTCCGCTTTCTTTTTACCAAAGAGAGCCATACAAAACGATTATATCACAAGCCTAAGGCTTGATCGATGGCTTTATTAACCAAAGCGTCTGCAACTTTATTATACTCGCGGCGTACATGAGAAAATCTGATCTCACGAAATGACTGACGCAAATTATAAATCTCTAAAAACTTCTTAGCTAATTCTTCATTCCTAACTTTATATTCACCATTCAACTGTTTAACAGCAAGTTCTGAATCGAGCCGTACATCTAAAATCTGAATTCCGAGCTCTTTAGCTTTTTTTATTCCAATAACAATGGCATTGTATTCAGCCTGATTATTTGTAGCCCTACCAAGGTACTCGCTAACCTCGGCAATCTTTTTGCCGATTTTGTCATCTTCTAGCTCAAACAAAACTGCGCCAGAAGCAGCTGGACCTGGGTTACCTCGAGCACCTCCATCGGCAAACATACGCGCGTGTTTGAGTGACATATTTTCAATATTGGGGTCAGGTCTTGAATCTTGAATTTTTAATAATTTTACTAACTGAAGAATAGTGTATTTTCAAAAAATCAGCAATCTCTCTTTGAGAGTAAGCGCAACGAAAAAATGCGATTTCGATCATACGATTCCTATCTTTTTTGCCTTTACATTTTGTAAAAAGATCCTTTAACTTTGGTCTGCCTAGCATCCTTTCTCTTTTTGGTATTTCTTTCAGCTTATCTACATCGGGATTCAAACCCCATACAAAATCTACAAACTGTGGATATCCTAAAATATTACCCTCTACGACATCAACGAAAGGATTGCCGGAATCAATGCCGTCCAAAACAAATTTTCTATACTCTTGGCGAGCCAACGTCCGATCTTCACTAAAATGATTCAGTATCCAGTCAGTAGTTAGTAACCGTTCCGACTTCGTATATCCTGCTGTAGCTCTAAAACTACTCCACTTCCAGTCCCTGGGATGATTCACGATTTTTGCCCGGACTGGGTTTAGTACAATATAACGTGCTACCTCGAGCAAGTAGGTTTCCTTTTCAATAAGTGAAGAGTAGAAACGTCCTTTAAATACATGTCCGTCTCGCCCTTGAGTGTTATTAAATACCTGTGCATAACTGCTATTCAAATCGCGCATTCCCTTTGAAAGATTTCCTTCCGGTGTTTCTATTAGGAGGTGGTAATGATTATCCATCAAGCAATAAGCATGGCACATCCAGTTATGCGACTTGACGACTTTTGCTAAAATTTTTAAAAATTTAATTCTGTTGCAGTCTGAAACAAAAATTTCACGACGATCATTTCCACGTGTCGAAAGATGATATAAGGCTCCAGAAAACTCTACTCGAAGCGGTCTTACCATATGGATATATTATATCAAAATTCAAGATTAGAGACCTGACCCTAGACTTGAAAATTCAAGATTCAAGACCTGACCCCTTTTGAAACGAAGAGCCCGCCCTATCACCGAAGTGACAGAGCGGGCACGGAGCAGCCGGGCGAGGCTACTCGAGGAACGGACGCAGCTCGTGGTCGAGGCTAGCACGCGCCAGGATGAGGGCCACCTGGCAGTAGAGGCGCACGCCGCCAGGATACTGCAGCAGTCCGAGAAGCAGCATCGAGAGCCGTTCCTCATCACCCTTGGCGACCAGCGGCTTACGCCACCGTAGCACCGCTCCGGTCCGCACCTGGAACTCGAGTGTTCTCGAATCCATGCGCAGATAGAATTCGGCATCCGCGATGTAGCGAATGTCGAGTTCGACACGGGGCGCCAGGATCAGGGCGATCCTCGGTGGATCGTAGCCCAATGTCTCGATCAGCTCGAGCGGGCCTTTCTGCATATAGCGTTCGAGCTCCTGAGCTCGTTTGCCAACATAGCTGGGAGCCATGTCGCCAAACTCGTGAACCAGGGCTTCGATCGTGGCATCATGGTCGACGCCAGCGGGGATAGAAGAAGTTTTCATTGGACCTCCTTGAGGTCGCAAAAAATTGAAGCGTCAGTCACCGTGACCGACGCTTCAATCTAGCACTAATTTCTTAAAATGTCAAGAAATTAGCCATTATTTATCTGTTTTAAGTCTAAAATAGATGCCTGGAGTTCCTTTTCCCCATTCCACTCATTAACCGTCAGTTCGTAAACAATGTCAACCATGTCTCCGAGCATTAACTGACGTGCGAGGTCTCCTAGCCCAAAGCCGATGGCATTCCAGGCGTTTTGACCAGTGTGGAGCACTAGTTTGAGATGATTCCCAGTCTTTCCTACTGCATCGGCGCGCATGATTTGCAGATTGTGAGCCACAAAAATTGGATGCGGATTACTCTGGCCAAATGGAGCAAATTTTTGCAAAGTTTCAAAAACTTCCCAGTTTGCATGATCCAGTGGCAATTCAGCATCAATATTTAAAGATGGTTTAAGATCATTACTACCAAAAAATTCCTTAGCAAACTTTTCTACACCAGTCTGAAATTGATAAATTAATTCTTCGCTAGCAATAGTGAGACCGCAGGCTTGTGGGTGACCTCCAGCTTTAATAAAAATATCACCACAAGAACGCATTGCTTCCACTAAATGTAGTCCACCAACGCTGCGGCCTGAGCCAACGAAATTATCGCCAACCCGCGTTAAAGCAAAAGCAGGCACGCCAAATTCTGTTACAAGTTTACCTGCAATCAAACCAACAATGCCAGGATGCCAAGTTTCACTCCAAACAACTTGTACAGAAGCATCCTTTTTTTCTTGAGCGATTAAACGAGCTTCTTTAAAATCAATCTCAGAAATCCTTTGCCTTTCCCTGTTGAGCATTTCCAATTCATTAGCGAATCTCTCAACTTCGCTTTGATCTGTACTAGTCAAAGTCTGAAATGCAATCTTGGCAGAAGAAATTCTTCCAGCAGCATTAAGCCTTGGACCTATACGAAAACCAATAGCTTGCGTATCAATCTCTCCTAATTTTGTTCTCGAAAGTTCAATAATTTTTCTAAGTCCAGGTCGATTAGTTTTGTTGAGCACTACCAAGCCGAACTTTTCCAAGGCTCGATTTTCGCCCAGCAAAGGCACAACATCAGTAACTGTAGCTACGGCAACATAATCTAGAAACCATTTCTCGTAACCAATAGGAAAATCGGCTCCACGCCGTCGCGCCTTGGCCAGAAGCGCACTTGCAAACTTAAAAGCCACGCCTGTACCACAAAGATGTTTGTTTGGATAAGTCTCTCCTGGAGCAAGTGGATGAATTATTAAAGCGTGCTGCGGCAATCGTTCAGCTAACTGATGGTGATCGCAAATAATTACGTCAAGTGCCAGTTCATGTGCATAGTCAAGCTCATCAGCATTGGCAATGCCACAATCAACTGTGATTAATAAATCAGTTTTTTCTTTTCCAAGACGCTCTATCGTATGCATAGCGACCCCATAACCATCGCGTTCACGATCAGGTAGATATACTTCTACGTGCGAAAATGGTAAGGCTAAACGCTCACAAATCTGTCGAAGCGCATCATATAGTAAAGCGCTGCCGCAAACACCATCTGCATCATAATCGCCATGGATAACAATTTTTTGTTGATTCTCGAGCGCATGAAAAAGACGGTCAACAGCTGTCTTCATTTGTTGAAAAAGCATTGGGTTGTAGGTGTGATCGTCCCAATCTGGATTCAAAAAAGCCGCCACATCGGCCTCTTCCTTAATGCCACGGTTTGCCAAAAGCGTCTCGACAATATCGTCTGTTTTGCCCTGTTGGATTTGCCAATCAAATTTCATGAGTAGAATCTTACCATGAACTCAAAAAAAACCTAAAACTAAGCTTTGATTTCTATCTCTTCAACACGTTTAAATACGCTTCGGTTGGAATTTTGACACTGCCTTTACCCATCGCTAGCATCTTCTTCTTTCCCTTTTTCTGTTTTTCCAAAAGTTTTCTCTTACGAGTCACGTCACCACCATACAATTTTGCTGTAACATCCTTACGCAGGGCAGTTAAACGCTCTGAAGCTACAATTTTTCCACCAATAGCGGCCTGAATCTTAATTACAAACTGTTGACGTGGAATAGATTTTTTTAGTGACTCGACCACTCGTCGGCCCACTCTTTCTGCTTCATCACGATAAACAAACGAGGCTAACGCTTCTACCTGGTCATCAGCAACCAGAATATCCATCCGCACAACATCAGACGGACGATACTCAAAAACTTCATAATTCATGGAAGCAAAACCGCTGCTAATGCTTTTTAGTCTATCGTAGAAATCAACAATAATTTGTGAAAGTGGAATTTCATAATGCAACATTGCACGGCCTTCAGAAAGAAAATCGGTGTTGATGTAATTACCATGCCGATCTTGAACGAACGACATAATGCCACCAATATAATCCACAGGCGTAATAATATCTATCTTAGCCCATGGCTCTTCGATCTTATCAATTACTCCCGGGTCACCCAAATCAAGTGCGCTCTTGATGACTTCGAGCTCATTACTTCCCTTTCTATACACATGATAAGCCACCGACGGCACTGTAACGATAAGATGAATGCCGAATTCACGCTCTAGTCTCTCCTTTAAAATCTCCAAGTGCAGCATTCCTAAAAGGCCACAACGAAAGCCATAGCCCAGAGCTGGTGAATGTTCTGGTTCATAAACCAGTGAAGCATCATTCAGCTTCAAACGTTCCATAGCATCACGTAATTCCGCATAATCATCACCTTCTTGCGGAAAGATGCCGGCATAGACCATTGGCCGCACTTCTTTGTAACCAGGTAAAGGCAGTGCATCTTTAGCGCTAGAGAGGCTCATTGTGTCACCAACCCTACAGCCGGACAAATCTTTAAGACCAGTTACAATATAACCAATTTGGCCTGTCTCCAATTCGTCTTTAGGAGAAAAACCTGGTGCCAAAGATCCAACCTCAAGCATTTCTGCTGAAGTCTTTGTGGCCATCATTTTCATGGTATCACGGCGTCGAAACTTACCATCAACTACTCTAATATATGCAACCACGCCTTTATAATCGTCATAGAAGGAATCAAAAACTAGAGCTCTAGCAGGATTGATTTCTTTACCTCGTGGTGATGGAACTAAATCTACAACGCGATCGAGCAACGCTCCAACTCCTTCCCCAGTCTTGGCTGAAACTGCCAAAATATCCTCTTTTTTACAGCCAATCAATTTGACCAACTCTTCTGTTCTGGCAGGAATGTTAGCTGCTGGTAAATCGATTTTATTGAGCACTGGAATAATTTCAAGATTCTGTTCAAGTGCCAAATAAAGATTCCCGATAGTTTGAGCTTGTACGCCTTGTGTGGCGTCTACCAAAAGAACAGCTCCCTCAACAGCAGCTAAAGATCGAGAAACTTCGTAGTTAAAGTCAACGTGGCCGGGAGTGTCGATCAAATTTAGCGTGTACTCCTTGCCGTCTTTGACGTGTTTCATTCTGACCGGAGCCAGTTTAATTGTAATGCCGCGTTCGCGTTCCAAATCCATGGAGTCAAGAACCTGATCCTGCATTTTTCGTTTATCTACTGTACCGGTAATCTCTAATAAACGATCAGCTAGGGTGGACTTCCCGTGATCAATGTGGGCAATAATGCAGAAATTTCTAATTCTATCTTGAGGCGTCATAATGGAACTAGATTAGCTGATTTCTAAGTAAAAAGCAAGAGGGGGGGACTTGATGGAATGATGTTAATTTGCTAATCTTAGCTCGCTGGATACACCAGCACCTAAATGCTCTTTACATCCAAACGCCAAACCTTCACGCGGCTCTGAAAAAGGGCTTATTTGAAGCTGTGCGGACGCGAGAGCGAGGAGAAGAAGATGGAAATCGGAACCAAGATACTAAAAGCCTTTCTGGAACGAGTCAACGCCAACACCGAGTTCAAGGCTTCTGACCTCGATCGGCTCGGTCAAAATCTCACGGGTCCCATCTGGCACCGTGACGCCATCTCCGCGGAGAAGTTCGGGTACGAGATTCTCGACATGTTTCTCGGCAGCACTGGACTCTGGGTGCTCTACTTCGACCACGAACTCAACTTCTGTCTCCGTGGACCCGACAATTCTATGTTAACACTGCCGTTCAGCGCCAACGGCAACGAATACTATCCGTCTGACTGCCGCATCCGAGGAATCTGCAACGGTCTGCCCGTAACCACACTCGCTTTCGTAGGAGAACGACAGCAGTACGACGAGCCGTTTGGTAATTACCTTTTCCTGGGTTATCGCGAATTGGCTAAGCCAAAGGATCCGTTCGCGGCCGTTCGTGACGAGAACACCATCTTCTACACCACATGGTCGCCTGACATGAACGGTCATGCTGATGCAGATCTGGTGATTTGGCAGGATGGAGAGATCGACATCGTACCGTGGATCGAGAACTCTCGGAGAGGCATCGATGACCTCTGCCACAGTCAGGACGCCATTCTCATCTTCACGAACAATTGTTTGGTTTCGTACGTGCTGGACAGCGAGCCTCACGTTTGGCACACAATGAAACAAACGCTTTGCTACATCGCCGATGGTAAGTTCACGTTTAAGCGACCCACAACTTTCGGTCACTCAGACTACGATCACGAACCGACGGCTCTCAACACCCTTCTCGCACAGAACTTCACGCAGGTCACGAGCGAACGGTTCGCCATACTGAAGGCTCGCGATCAGATGCAGCACTATCGGGTCACCTTGCGGGATCCGACCGGGCGACGCAATGACGAAAACAACGGTAGTTCGACCCCCTCGTTCTACAAGATCAGCAATCTCTACCAGACCGAAGAGGGTGAGTGGATCTACTTCGGCTACTTCGACGGTGCCATCTTCAAGATGAAGCTCAACGTCGAGGACGACCGTATCCAATAACCACCACGTGCGTGAACGTCAAAGGCGAGCAGAACCCGACTGGGATCTGCTCGCCTATTAGTTTTCAATTTATTTTATTATTCCTGAACCAATCAGTTCCTCTCCATCATACCAGACAATAAACTGTCCCGGAGCCACGGCGCGCTGCGGTTCGTCGAATTTGACATGCGCGACGCTGTCCTCGATCGCAGTAATCGTACAATCCTGCAA
>JAHISC010000049.1 GCA_018818445.1 Patescibacteria group bacterium
AAATCCGATCCCCGCAACCAAAAGGTCGTCTCAAAAGAGATGATTTTTTGTTTATATCCTTTTGTCAGAATAGGGTGAAGTTTGATATAATGGTTCCGTATTATGTCACATATTGTTTCGATCGTGAATCAGAAGGGTGGAGTGGGAAAATCGACCACAGCTATAAATTTAGCTGCTTTTTTGGCTCATTTTGGCAAGTTTGTTTTACTAGTTGATCTCGATCCTCAAGGTAATGCTTCCAGCGGTCTTGGCAATAATATTTCGGAACTTAAGGGCACTTATGAGGCAATGTCTGGAACTCATTCGGCTAAGGATTTAATTTTGAAGACAAACCATGAAGGTCTTTTTTTACTACCAGCCAATCCTAACTTAGCTGGCGCTTCTGTTGAGCTGGTTAATGAGATCAATCGTGAACGCAAGTTACATAATGCATTGCTGGAAGTTAGGAATGATTATGACTATATTCTAATCGACAATCCACCATCTTTAGGTATGTTGACCATTAATGGGTTAGTGGCGGCAGATAGCGTTTTAATTCCAGTGCAAGCTGAGTATTATGCTTTGGAAGGCATGGGTCAGTTAATGAATACTGTTAATTTGATTAAACAGTCGATCAAACCAGAACTCGAAATTATGGGTGCAGTGATCACTATGTTTGATTCAAGAACCAGACTTTCCAATCAGGTTTTGGAGGAGCTTTATAAATATTTTCCAGAAAAGATTTTTAGATCAGTTATTCCACGTAGTATACGCTTGGCTGAAGCACCAAGTTTTGGTCAGTCAATTTTGCATTATGATCCGACTTCAAAAGCAGCTAAGGCCTATGAAAGGTTGGCCAGCGAATTTTTAATGAGAGAAAAATAATATGTCACAACCACAAGGAGGCTTGGGCCGCGGTCTTGGAGCCTTAATTCCACAAAAAATCGCTCCAGAGCCAGACTCTGAAGCTGGACGAGCTGCTAATGCTGGCGTAACTCATGTCAGTGTAGATAAGATCGTTGCTAACCCTCATCAGCCACGCAAAAATTTTGCCTCATCAGATCTTGAGGACTTGCTTGGCTCTATTAAGGAGCATGGCATACTAATGCCTCTAGTAGTCACAGACCAGGGGAATGGTACTTACGAGTTAATTGCCGGTGAGCGTCGATTACGTGCTTCTCAGATGCTCGGTTTAAAGGAAGTGCCGGTAGTAGTACGAAGCGCTACAGAGCAACAAAAATTGGAACTGGCCTTGATCGAGAATATACAACGAGCTGATTTAGATGCTGTAGAAGAAGCTCAGGCTTACCAGGCTTTGGTTGATCAGTTCTCTCTAAAACAGGACGATGTAGCTGTGAGAGTTGGCAAAAGTCGTTCGCACGTTACTAATACAATGCGGCTATTAGAGCTAGATTCAGATATTTTGGAAGCTTTATCGTCAGGTAAAATAACCAGAAGCCATGCACGAACATTGTTGGCCGAAACTGATTCTGAAAATAGACGAAAACTTTTTAAAGAGATGTTGGAAGGGAAGATGACAGTACGTGAAGCAGAGGCAAGGGCTGGTAGTAAAGCTCGTGAGAAAAAAGCTAAGGATCCGAATGTGGCTGCTCTTGAGAGTCAGCTACGCGAAGCTTTAGGCACCAAAGTTCAGTTAAGTATGAACGGAAATGCTGGTAAAATTTCAATTCATTTTTATTCCAAAGAAGAGCTCAAGGAGATCATTGAGCGCCTACAGGAATAAAAAATTATTGGGTCAACTGAACTCACTCCTTTATCTTTTCATCAAGGTTCTAAGGAGTGATTTTTTGTTATTACGCAAAGCATCTTTAATTTTACTTCGAGCGTGATGAGTTTTTATAAATTTAAGCCAGTCGGCATTTGGTTGCTTCCGATTTTTGTCCACAACTATTTCGCACATGTCACCAGATTTTAGTTCTGTATCAAGGTTAGCTATTTGGTGATTTATTTTAGCCGCTGTTGCCTTGTTACCCACATCAGTGTGCACATGATAAGCAAAATCGACTGGTGTCGAGCCAACTGGTAAATCAAACACATCGCCATTTGGCGTGAATACAAAAATTCTATCTTGAAACATGTCTAACTTTAATTCATTGAGGCGTTCAATAAAATCAGATTCTTTTAATTCTTTTTGAACCTTAGTCAGCTCTTCCATCCATTTTACTTTTTTCTCGCGAATTTTTTGTCCTTCTTTATAACGCCAGTGAGCAGCAATACCGTATTCAGCCTCTTCGTGCATTTCGACGGTTCTGATCTGAAATTCCATAATAGAACCATCATCAGAGAAAACTGTGGTATGCAGCGACTGGTAACCATTTGGCTTAGGTTGGGCAATATAATCCTTAATTCGGCCAGAGAGCGGCTTATAAAGACCGTGTAGAATTCCGAGAGCCGCATAGCAATCAGTGACATCATTTACTACTATTCGTAGGGCAACAATGTCATAGATTTTATTGATGTCGTTATTGTAACGCTGTAATTTTCTATAAAGGCTAAAACAAAATTTTATTCTACCGTGAACATTTTGAGGAGAAATATCATGCTTCAATAATTCTTTCTCAACTTCGTACATGGCAGTGTTCATTGCTGGCCCGAATTTTTTTACACGCTGCTCTAGAAGATGTTTTGTCCAGTTATACTCTTTTGGCTGAAGGTATTTAAAACTATAATCCTCAAATAGTCCACGGTATTCACCCATTCCCAACCGGTTAGCGATTGGAGCATAAATTTCCATGACTTCATTGGCGATGCGAGTTCGTTTTTGTTCAGGTAGCACATACAATGTTTCCATGTTGTGCATGCGATCTGCAAATTTAATAAAGATAACTCGAACATCTTCAGCCATAGCAATGAACATTTTGCGCAGATTTTCTACGTAGCGTTCAATACCGCGATATTGTACATGACCAAGTTTGGTAACACTTTGAACCATTCCGGTTACATCTGAACCAAATTGTTGTTCAAGTTCTTCAGCTGTGACATCAGCATCTTCTAGTACGTCGTGTAATAGGCCAGCGGCAATAACTTCTGCTGGCAAGAGCATTTGAGTTAACTTGATACCAGTGGCAAATGAGTGGTTAAAATATGGCTCGCCAGTGAACCGAGTTTGGTTTTCGTGAGCTTTCTTGGCTAAGGTATAGGCTTTTTTGACTAAAGCTCTTTCTTCATCTGAATAGCGCTCACCTTCCAAAAGGGAAGCAAGTTTAGAATAATCAGTATTTGAACCAATATTTAGTGTCATAGTCTCCTTACAGGTTATCGCTCTTCTTGTCTATGCGCAAGTATTTCTGGTATGCTAAAGACAATAATTATTTCTTTATGAATGAAATTCCAAAAGGTAATCCTATTGAGGGCTACGGATTTGCCAGTTCTGATGATGATATCGAACTTGAGCGGCCGGAAGCTTTTTCGGAAGATGACGTAGAATTAGCTGAGCCGGAAGATCATGACGTCGAAGAGACGGAGATTGGCGAACCAGAAGGCTTTGATGCTGACGGGGAGACAATTACTCCAGAAGCTTTTAACTTACCTGACATTGAGGAGCCGGATAATTCTCAAGAGAGAATTAGATTTGCGGAAGAGTCTATTGCTCTGACTCCTGATTTTATTACCGAGGAAGCGGCTCATGAATTTAATTTGGATGAGACTTATCAAAAAGATTATTTACCAGCAATGAAAAATCTGGCCGTCTTAAATAGTAATCAAGAGATAACCAAACAATATTTAGAGAAACTTTTAGATAGGAAGAAACAGATGGAAAATCTGGCTCAAAAAGGTATTAGCGATCCGAATGAACAGATGGCAGAGGCAAGTATGGCAATGGCTAAAGAAGATCTAACAGATAATGCCGAGACCATCTCTCAACTAGAAGGAGTAATTGATAATTTTAAAACAGAATTCAATAAAAGAGAAAATAAGTATTTAGTAACTTTTCCTCCACTAGAAAGTCCAGATGAACAGCAGACAAGAATTAAAGATGCGCAAATGCAGGCTTTGGAAGGTAGGGGGATTTTTAACCATCAGAATGCCAAAGAATTGGGCATGGAGGAAGAACATCAGAATGGTTATATTCCGGCAAGGCAAGAGCTGTTTGTTTTGAAAAGTGACGTGAAATTGATGCAGACATATTTGCAACGATTGCGAGAGAGAAACGCAAATTTAAAGGCTAGTGGTGTGACTGACACGAACTTGGATAAGGCTAACAAATTGGAAGCTGCTATTCGTCAGGAGATGGGAGAGAAGATGACTATCATTAAAGAATTAAATGGAAAACTTGAAGCCTTCGAGGAAGAGGTGAGACGAGAGATGCATCGGCGCGAGACTGGTATGCCAGTGACAACTACTCCTGAAGCTATGAAGGATGCAGCGGCTGATTTGACTAAGCTAGCGGCAAAAGGAGCAGCTTTAGGCGGCGCCATGGCAGCAACCGTTGCAGCAAAGGGTATTTGGGAAACTGAAAAATTAGTAGCTAAGGGAGCTAAGAAAGTTGCCAGAGCACCAGGAGCAGCAGCAAAGGGTGTAGCCACTGGCGGGGCAGTTACTACAGGATTTTTTGTTGGGACTTTGGTGGCTTTTAGCAAGGCTGTAATGGATGCGTTTTTTCCCAACCGTAAGAAATAGTTAGCTAGGTTTCAAGGGGGAAGGTTACAGATTTAATTTCATGAAAATATAAAGTGTTATCGTTATTTCAACCAAAAAAAAAGATCCAGGTACAAAATTTGTACCTGGATCTTTTTCTTATTTCTTCTTTTTGCCCCAGCTGCGTTTTGGAGCTAATCGCTTTTTTTCTAATAGTTCAATTGCTTCTTCCAAAGTAACGCTTGCAGGATCGATTCCTTTTTTAATTGAAACATTTGTTTTTCCGTCAGTTATGTATGGGCCAAAACGTCCATCTTTTACCAATATGTCACCACCACTCTGCGTGTCCTTACCAAGTTCGGCAATTGGTGTCTGCTGACGTTTCTTAAGTTCTGCAGCTTCTTTCATGATAATTTGCGCTTGTTCCGTAGTTACAGTAAGCACATTATAATCTTCAGGTAGGGAAGCATTAGTCTTTCCAGCTTTTAGATACGGTCCATAAGGTCCGATTTGTGCCGTGATTTCTGTACCGTCAGGCAAGGCGCCAACAGTCCTTGGTAATTTTAATAATTCCAAAGCATCTTCAAAAGTGATTGCCTCTGAACTCATATCTTTAGGTAGAGAGACCATTTTTGGTTTGTTGATTTTAGCTTTCCGATCTTCTTCTGACCAATCTCCAAGTTGTATATACGGACCAAAACGACCAGTTCGGACAATGATTTCTTTTCCGCTTTTTGGGTCAGTGCCTAATTCACGTGCCGGCATGACATCTTCGCGTGAAAGATCTTTTGATTTTTCCTCTAGATTTTTGTGAAACGGACCGTAAAAAGCTTCTAACATCGGTACCCAATCAATTTTTCCTTCCGCAATTTCATCCAGCGATCTTTCCATGGTAGCTGTAAACTCGTAGTCAACAATGTCTTTAAAATGCTCCAAGAGTAGGTCAGTAACAATCATGGCAATATCATCTGGGAAAAGTTTTTTATTATCGTCGCGGTTAACATATCCACGGTCAATAATAGTGCTAATGGTTGGAGCATAAGTAGAAGGTCGACCAATACCATAATCTTCCAGCTCTTTAATAAGCGTTGCATCAGAATAGCGAGCAGGCGGCTCGGTAAAGTGTTGCTTTGGTTCAATTGATTTTGCTTCAACCGTTTCTTTTTCTACAAGTTCTGGCAGTAATTTTTCTTTGGCATTTTTATAGACCTTCATGAATCCGTCGAAAACAATGACACTCCCATTCGCACGGAAAGTGTAGGAGTTTGCTTCCAAATCAACCGCTGTTCTTTCAATCTTGGCAGCAGGCATTTGGCTAGCCATAGTTCGGCACCAAATTAGGTCGTACAGTTTGAACATCTGAGCATCAATTTTACCTTCAATTGCGGATGGTGTGAGACTTGCATCAGTTGGTCTGATTGCTTCATGAGCTTCTTGAGCGCCTTTGGTTGTTGTTTTGTATGCCACAGAACCCTTAGCATATTCACTACCATATTGTGCTTGAATAAAACTTTGTGCCTCGGCTAAGAATTTGTCAGCTAAATTTACAGAATCAGTTCGCATATAAGTAATACGACCGGTTTCATAGAGTTTTTGAGCTAACTGCATTGTTTGCTTAGCACTAAAACCAAATTTATTGTTTGCTTCTTGTTGCAGGGCAGAGGTTTTTAGAGGTGTTGGAGCTTGGCGAGTAGCATGTTTTTTAGTAACAGCTGCAACAGTAAATGCTTGATTTTTAACAGCATCAACTATCGCCTGGGCATCTACTTCTGTTTTGATCTCTAGTTTTTTTATTGCTTTACCATTTTTTGCACTAAGTTTTCCTTCGAATTCAATATCGTCTTTTTTAAAAATTCCATCGATGGTCCAATATTCTTTACTATCAAAAGCTAGGCGTTCTCGCTCTCGTTCAACAATTAAGCGAACAGCTACAGACTGAACACGTCCAGCGGAAAGACCGCGGCGTACTTTTTTCCAAAGAAATGGTGAAAGTTCATAACCAACAATACGGTCAAGAATTCTTCTAGTCTGTTGAGCATCAACTAAATCCATTAATAGTGTACGAGGGTGCTTTAAAGCTTCTTCGATGGCTGCTTTAGTAATTTCATGAAAAGCGATTCGTTTAGCTTTGGCTTCATCAATACCTAAAATCTCAGCAATATGCCAAGCGATAGCTTCTCCTTCTCGGTCTTCGTCAGTCGCTAGATAGATTTCATCTGCTTTTTTGGCCGCTGCCTTTAACTCCGCAACTCGTTTCTTCTTATCTGGCGAAATTTCATATTTTGGTGCGAAACCATTATCAAAATCCACACCCATCTCTTTTTTAGGAAGATCACGGATGTGGCCAAAGGAGGAGATTACCTCGTATTCATTCCCTAGAAATTTGTTGATTGTTCGAGCTTTTGTTGGTGACTCGACAATTAATAGTTTACTCATAATTCTGTAGAAGGATTTCAAATCGATTAAAACATTTTGAATCGTAGTGAGGCTGTACTTTTGTTAACCTGGCCAGAATTTGCAGATAGCAGAAATATGCTTTTGAAATTTCTAGAATAGGAATAACGCTGGCATAATGCAAAGGTTCGGTATTTTTGTCAAATATTGACCGTGATTAAATGGGCGGTTACTAACTGATTTATAGTTTAAATAAAGCTAGATCTATTTTTGATTATTTCACTTTCAGGTATCCAGTTGGCGCGCATTTCTCCTGACAAGAAGAGCGATCCGGTTACCACAATAACTTCATCATTTTGGCGTATAGTTTTGACATGTTTTAAAGCCTCTTTTTGATTTATAAAATATCCGGCTCGTTTTGATTTTGGAACATAGCCGAGTAGCATAGCTGGGTTGGCAGCTTTGCGAAACTCTAAATTAAAGCGAGTAGTTGTAATGGAAATAACAGCTGGAGATAGTTGCTTAACCATATCTTCTGCTTCTTTATTAGCTGCGCAACCAAAAATTAAGCGCACAGGTTTTTCTAAACGTTTTATTCGTTCAACGGTTGAGGCAATTTTAGCTGGCGAGTGAGCTCCATCCAAAATAATTAAAGGACGTTTTTGCATTGTTTCAAAACGACAGGGGAGACTTTGTACTTTTTTTAAAGCCCTTTCGATTACTGTTTCGGAAACACCAATTTCTTTTGCTGCTCGTTCGGCTAATACTGCATTATGCTGTTGATGTGAACCGAGCGTTTCATCAACTTTTTTATTATTTGGTGGCGGAACAAAAAATAATGCTGCTTGTTCGGCAATTGCTTCTTTGGTAAAGATTTTTTTGAGAGACGGTCTTGTTTCTCCACACAGAACTGTTGATCCTTTTTTGATTATGCCAGCTTTTTCTTTGGCAATGAGCGCTAGAGAATCACCAAGAATGTCAGTGTGATCTTTGTTGATATTGGTAATGATAGCAACGACTGGACGAGGAATAATATTGGTAGCGTCCCAGCGGCCACCGCAGCCAGCTTCTAAAATGCACCAGTCAACGCCAGCTTTTTTCATGCTGTAAATCGCTAGGCATGTTGAAAGTTCAAAAAATGAAAGTATTTCACCTGTAGCTAAAAATTTTTGATATTCTTTCAAAATAAAATGTATCTGCTTGGCAAGAATAGAAGGATCCATTAAGCCTTTGCCAAATCTGAATCGTTCCAGAAAACTAGTTGTGTGTGGTGATAGATAAGT
>JAHISC010000050.1 GCA_018818445.1 Patescibacteria group bacterium
AAACAACGCTTGAGTAGATCAAGGCTTTCATTAAAAGTGACAATAACTACTGAAACATCTGTCATAGATTGTGCTTTTTAGCAATTATTTCTCGAGCCTTTTCGTATTTTTCTACTTGCTTAGGTTTCCAACCAATTTTACCCCATGGCAAACGATAAATAAAGGACGGCAACCACGACGAGCCAATTCGTGAATCACCTGATATTTCGACATCAAACAGTACCTCGTCAACTAAAATTCCACTCTTGCCCTGCTCTGACATTGTTAGCCAAACATCCCAATCTTGCAAACGCTTTATACCTTCATCAAAACCTGGAAAATCTTTGCGTCTAACCAATGAGGTCGTGTGAGCGAAATTTTCCAGTCTCAACTGTTCAATGCTATATGGTACGCCTTTGAACAGCTTCCAACCAAAACGAAAAGAACAATATGCAAAACTGGCTTCTGGATGTTCAAATAGCCTCTTGTACAATGTCTCTAGCATTTCCGGTTTCATCCGAACATCAGCATCACAAAAAATCACCAATTCACCTTGAGCCTCTTTTAAACCACGATTTCTAGCAGGATTAGACCCTTGGTTTATCTGATTAACTAACTTGATTCGATTCTTATACGGCTCCAGAACTTCGATGGTTTTATCGGTTGAGCCGTCATTGACTACAATTACTTCAAAATTTAAATATGTTTGAGCAAAAATGGAATCCAAACAAGCAGCAATCGTTTGCGCATGTTGGTATGTTGGAATAATAATTGAAATAAGCGGACGCTCCATACTTAACTTTCAATAACTCTAGATTCTCCCTCAGCTAATAAAACTATTTCTAAATTATCACCGTGCTCTTGTAACTTATTCAAAATAGACCTATCGCCTGTATAATGAGCCGCTACTTTTATAGGTGCCAAAGCTAAGCCGTCCATAACATCATCCTTTGATCTGGTGTAGTAGTTAGTCGAAATCAGATAAGCTCCTGCCGATGAACCGGCTAAATTTTTGCCTTCTAATATTTCCTTAAAACTTGGAATAGCCCGTATTTTTATTTCTAGGAGATCCATGTCACCGCCTCTAAAATAAATCAAATCCGCACTCGGTGATTGCCTTAAAAAAGTATCAAGCAACGCCATTTCAATCGAAATTATTTTAGAGTGAGCAGCTTGTCTAAATCGATCCTGATCTTCCTCGAATAATCGATTCCAATCATTTTCATTCCTGGAAAAATATACGCACAAAATTGAGCCTCCATCCGGAACACAATCCACCATCTCTTCGAAAAAATGCTCATTATTGGCACTAATATCGCTTGTTCCGCCGCCATGTAATATAAATTTTGCCATATTATTTTAGTAATACCTCCAACTTACGCATTTGTGTCTCGCGTGTAAAACCACCAAGAACAAACTCATGTCCAGCCGCGCCCATGCGTTGACGAAGTTCAGGATGATCGATTAATTGTTTCAAGGCAAAACGTAGCGCATCTGGATGATCAACTATTAAAAATCCCGTTCCCTTATCAATTACTGCTTCCCCAACTCCAGGATGATCCACGGCAATCACTGGCAACTTAAATAACTGAGCTTCCAAATAAACAATTCCGAAACCTTCGCGGTCGTGAACCGTTCTAGTTGTTGGCATCACAAAAATATCAGCTTGGCGATATTCTTCTGGAATATCTTCATTGCTAATTTTCGTGCTGATCGAGACTCGCGAACTGAGCTTTAACTCCTTAATCTTTCGCTCAATCTCAGATTTGAAAGGCCCATCACCAACTATTCTATATTCAACTTCTGGAAAATATTGTAAAGCCTCCAATACCTTTAAATGACCTTTTCTTTCCACAAGACGTGCCACTGTTAAAAGACGAATCTTTTTCTTTGGTTGATGCTCTACTTCTTTTGCTGCCTGAATGAACTCATCAGCAACTGGAGGGTAAACGACCATAACATCTTCTCGACCGGAAAAATTCTGAATTTCATAAGCTAAAGCCTGAGAATTAGCAACTACCATTTCCGCAGATTGAATGATTTTTTTTGTGATCATTCTTTTTAACCAAGTTCTTCTTGCTAAATCAAAATCCATGCCATGCAAAAAAATTACATATGGTACCCCCTTCTTCTGCTTGAATCTAAAGGCAGCAGTGCCTAATGGCAAAATATGACTAACCCAAATAGCTTCATAGCCAGTAGCCTCACGAAACAGTCTTCTGGTCGCCTCTTTAGCACTTGGTATTCCCTCTTGCTGCCAATGTGAAATCGCGACTTCATAAGGAAAAGTCTTTTTAATGGCCTCAAGGTATCTGGCCACGCCACCGTATTGCGGCAGATAATCAAGCGTTGGAAGAAAGACCATCTTCATAAGATTTTTTACGCAGCAAGTTTTTAGCTGACTTGAGGTGATTCAAGGTTAATGATTTGGTAGCAAAAGCAGCGCCAAAGTAGACCAATGCACCAATTGGAATTGTTAATGCAAAATGAATTTGTCCCTTTGCTAAAATAACTACTAGAGCCATCAAAACTGCAGCAAAAGTCAAACCGCCTACTTGCTTTAATAAGTCGAGGACACTGACAAAAATTACTTTTCTAGTAAAAAACCAGCCGGCCACAAATAAAAACGTAAAACTGATTAGGCCAGAAATACTCGCTCCTTCAATACCAAATCTAGGAATCAATAGAAAATTAGCCACAACATTAATAACCATAGCAACACCCATAATCGAGGTTTTAATATTTTGACGGTTAGTTGCATTTAATAGTGAACCAATCGGAAAATCAAAAAATATTGGAATTAAGACAAAAATTAGAATTTGTAAAGGCAAAACTGACTCAGCATACTCTTCGCCATAAAACATCTGGATAATCTCTGGCGCCAAAGCCCAAATACCAAAAATGATTGGCATCCCTATTAAAGCCAAGTACCACATCGCTTGCAAAAAAGTTTTTTTGAGTTGTGTTGGGTCATTAGCCGTTGCACTCATGGTTGGATATAGTGCTGCAACAAAAGCTAATGGTAAAAACTGAAAAGCATAAGTTAGTTTATAGGCAACGGCATAGATACCAACAGCATGTTTTCCGATCATCTGCCCCAAAATAAGACTATCTACATAAGAATAAACTTTAACAAACATTGCTGCTAAAAAAAATGCTAAGGCAATTTTCATCGGCCTCCAACCCTGTTTATAAGTTGGAGTAATTGCACGCCAACCTAGGTGTCGTACAACTTGAGCGATGCTAAAGAGCATGTTCCAAAAACTTCCAGCCATCAAGGCAATAATCAAGAGCGGTAAAGTTGCAGCTCCAGTTAACATGAGTGATAAACCAACGGCTGCTGTAAAAATCTGACCCGCGAATATCCCCAACGATTCATATCTAAGATTTTGCATGCCCCGCAAGATGCCGTAGAAGGACAATGAAATCGTATCAGCTAGCATGATAACAACAGCTAAGCGCACCAGAAAAATAACTTCAGCATCATAGCCTAATAGACCAGGCAAAATAAATGCGATAGCCGCTGTCAGTGGCATGGTAATCAATTTAATACCAACTACCGTACGTGACCAAAGTTCTGCGTCTATTGTTTTCTTGGCAACCTCACGAATAATGACTGGCGTAATACCAACATCATTAATCGCTGT
>JAHISC010000051.1 GCA_018818445.1 Patescibacteria group bacterium
GGGCGCACTCATAACTATTGCGTGTATGCCAAAAAGGACGTATCAGCCAAAGAAACGTCGGCGTGCAAAAGTTCATGGCTTCCGATCACGCATGAGCTCAAAGAGCGGCCGAGCCGTATTGAAGCGCCGGCGTACTAGAGGACGTAAACGTCTCACTGTGAGCGCGCGACCTCGATAAGAACAGCGAAGGGAAACCTTCGTTTTTCTTTTAGTTTTAGGTTGTGGAGTTGTAGAGTTGTTTAGTGATATAGTGTTATTAACAAAAAAATCAATAACTCAGTAACCCCACGCACTTAAAAACTCTAATTATGTTATCTCAAGAATATAGATTACGTCGTGATAAGGACTTCCAGCGAGTCTTTTCTAAAGGAAAAAGCGTTTTTGATAGCGCCTGTGGGGTTAGATTTGATAAAAATAACAAGAAGAACTCAAGATTTGCGATTGTAGTTGGAACTAAAGTTCATAAAAGTGCAGTTAAGCGCAATAAAATTCGTCGGCAGTACAGTGAAATCTTACGTTTAAGCCTAGAAATGATTAAACCCGGGTTTGATGTGATTTTATTGACCTCCAAGGCAGCGCTAGAGCTTGATTATGATGAAAAACAGACAAGATTATTTAAGGTTTTCAAAAAAGCCGGACTTTTGTGAGTAAGCTAGTAAAAATAGTCAGAAATATTGCAATTTTTCCAATTTTTTTGTACCAAAAAACACTTTCCTTTGATCATGGCCCCTTGAAAATACTATATCCATATGGTTATTGCCGTTTTCATCCGACTTGCAGTGAGTATGCAAAGCAGTCGATTATCAAAAAAGGCATTATCCTTGGTTCAATTTTGGGTATTTGGCGTGTTTTACGATGTAATCCATGGAGTAAAGGTGGCGTAGACCAGGTGGAATGAAAGTGTGTTGGGGCACATAAAGAAAAGCACCCACCGAGACGAGCACGATGGGTGCTTTTCGGTGGGGCGAGGTTGTGGGCTAGGCCAGGGCGATGGTGCCCTCGGGCAGCCGCTCGGCGTAGTTCTCGAGTGGCGTTGGGTTGCTCATGTGCAACCAAATTTCGTTGAAGGTGAAATCGCCTTGGAGGTGGTCAGCCGCACGTAGAGCGATGAGGATTTCCTCGAATGTCGAGTAGAGGTCCTCGTCGTCATTCATCTCTGAGAAGGTGAGCAGACTCCCCTCCTCGAAGCACCAGCGGTAGCTGATGACCACGTTGCCGCGACCATCAGTGCCGAAGGCGGCGACCAGGCCATCTTCGAAGACGAGGGCGAATCGTTCTTCGGAGTTCTCATCATCGTAGAGCGTGGTTGGTTCTGCACTCAGCGGCTTGGACTTGAGGATTGGCAGGTACTCGCAGAGAGTCTCTACGAGCGGATTGAGGTAGGACATTCTGGTCTCCTCGGCAGGGGTAATTGCAGATTTCGAAAGGAATGCCAGGAAAATGTATATTAAAAGTAGGCTTTTGTCAAGCCTACTGGATAACCTCGAGATTTGTTTTGTCAGGTAACCGGATGTGTTTGACTCGACTGCCTTGCCCACGGACAATCTCTATCTGAGTTTTTGGAACATTTAATTCTTTGGCTAAAAATTTAACTAACTCTTGGTTAGCCTTACCATCAACCGGTGGAGCCTTAATAGCTATCACGACGGTTCCTCGATCTTTCCAAGCAACGATTTTTGATTCGTGTGCGTTTGGTTTAACTTCAACAGTCAGAATCATAACCTATTTGCGGAAAGATTTTATCAGCTTCATATCTCGTAGTCGTGGATTGATTTTTTTACTATCATCATGCGGTGTTTCCAGGATTAAGTCGATTTTTTGTAGCTTTGGATGCTTTACTATTTGCCGGAAGCCCTCCTCACCAATCAATCCTTTACCTAAATGTTCGTGACGATCGCGCTTAGCGCCAAGCCCAATCATAGAATCATTGCAATGGCTAACAACTAATTTTTTTAAACCAATAATTTTATCAAATTGTTGGAAAGTTTTGTTAACAGCTTCTTTGGAACGTAGATCATACCCGCTCGCAAAAGCATGTTGCGTATCAAAACAAACACCAATTTCCTTGCCGCGCTTAGCGCCAGCGATAAACGCAGCGATCTCCTCGAAGCTATCACCCATAATTTCTCCAGCACCGGCAGAAATTTCAATTAGAAGTTGACATGACCCTTGGTAGCCTGCCAAAATTTTATTCAAACCGTCTATAACCATCTCAATTCCCTTTTCTCGGCCAACATCTTTAGCAGAACCAGGGTGAAACATCATTGCTCTACAACCAAGTAGACTGCCACGTTCCAATTCTTGGCGCAGAATACTAATGGAGCCATGCCTTATGCGTGCTACGCCCGAAGCTAAGTTAATAAAATATGGCGCATGAATATAGACATCCTGAATTTTGTTGTCTAGCATGGCCTGTTTGAATTTTTTTTGTTCTTCCTTAGTTATTTCTCGTGGTTTACCGCCTTGAGGAGGTCGCGAAAAAATTTGAATAACTTCGCAGCCGAGTTTTTTTCCATTTTCTCCTGCGTGCCAAAGTCCGCCAGCTGCAGAAACATGTGCTCCAAATCTCATAATGTATTAAGAGTAACATGAGGTGGCTGAAAATAAAATAGAATCAAAAAAGTCGCTCCAGGAAAGACTAAACTTTGGTGTTTCTAGGGGGCGGTCTTTTTTTATAAAACAAAATCACCATGCTTTTCGCTTAGTGATTTTGTGAACTGACTATTTTACAATTTTACTCTTTAAGAAATCGATTGCTTTTCTATTACGCATCTGGTGCTCAACATAATCGCGATACTCTGGCGCGAAGATCTGCTTTTTTACTTTTTCATCTTCGTACTGCGCAGCAATTTTGTCTAGTTCTTCATCAACTTCTTTTGGTTCAACCGAGATACTTTCTTTATTTGCCACCTCTTTAAGCAAGATCCCAACCTCGACTCGTCGAAGAGCCGCTGGAGTAAAGTCTAACTTTAGTTCTGGCACAGTTTTCCCCAACTGCTTGAGATATTCATCAAACTCTAGTCCACGCTGACCGATATTGTGTCTAAGCTCGTGCAGCATTTTTTCAATTTCTTGGTTGACTAGAAGATCTGAGATTTTTTCGAACTTTGTTTTCTCAGCAATTTTGTCTAAGACTTCCTTGTCTTGGCGCATCGTCTCTTCCACTTCGTTTTCACGAGATAAATTTTCGATCAATTTTGTTTCTAAATCTGCTTTATCTTTTAGTCCTAGTTTTTTAGCAAACTCGTCGTCGATAGTTGGTGTTTCGAGTTTAAAAATTTCTTTTATTTCCACTATAAATTCAACATCTGTACCAGCTAAATGTTTTTGGTAATGGTCTTTTGGAAATTTAAGAGTAAATGTCTTGGTTTCGCCTTCTTTTGATCCGATAATTTGATCGAGAAAACCTTCGATGTAATAAGTCTCGGCTGTATAAATACCATGGTCTTGTCCTTCTCCGCCTTCCAATACAACACCATCTTTTTTCATGGTCAGATTTACAACGACTTTATCTCCGGACTCCAAAATTTCTCCGGCTGGTTTTCTGGTTTCCTTGGTTTGCATCGAAGTTAAGTCCTTTTTTGCCTGTTCAATTAGTTCCTGACTTGGTTTGGTGTCTTTTTTCTCAACCTGTAAAGATGAATAATCAGCCAACTCAGTTACATGGGGGTAAAGAGCGATTTCAACTTTGACTATCATGTCATTGCCTGGAGCCATTTTTTCTACATCAAAATATGGTTGACCAACAGTTTCCAAATCTTCCTCGAGCATGGCCTCTACGAAAGCTTTTCTAATGAGCTCCTCGGCCGCAGCTTCTAACAGCTTCATTTCGCCAACTCGTTGTTTAACAACATCATAAGGAGCTTTACCAGGTCTAAAACCTGGAATATTTGTTTCTTCTGCCAAGTGTTCAGCAGCATGTTTCATTCCTTCCTCAACTTCCGCTGCTGGGATGGTAATAATCATTTCTACTTTATTTTCTTCTTTTTTCTCGATTTTATGTGGCATAGTGATTTTAAGTAATGCTGGGAGTGTAGGGTAAACAGATGATTCTGTCAATACAAAAACCGCCATAACAGGCGATTTTTGTATTTTTTTTAAACAATTAAGGCCACAATCAGTAAGGCGATAATGTTCATGATTTTGATCATTGGGTTAATCGCTGGACCAGCCGTATCTTTATATGGGTCACCAACTGTATCACCAGTAATTGCAGCGTCGTGAGCGATTGATTTCTTTCCACCAAAGTTTCCTAATTCAATGTACTTTTTAGCATTATCCCAAGCACCACCGCCGGTAGTCATGGAAATAGCTAGGAAAATTCCAGTTACAATCGAACCCATCAAAAGTCCACCAAGTGCTTGAGGTCCTAGCAGAAGCCCAACTAGAATTGGGGCTGCAACAGGGAGCAAAGCTGGCAAAAGCATTTCAGAAAGAGCTGCTTTGGTAACAATGTCTACTGCTGCACCATAGTCAGGTTTACTAGTTCCTTCCATGATGCCAGGGATTTCTTTAAATTGTCGTCGAACTTCTTGTACAACTTTTCCTGCAGCCTTACCAACAGCTTCCATGGCATAAGATGAGAACAAGAATGGGATCAATCCTCCAATAAGAAGGCCAGCCACGACATAGGGATTTTCCAAGGAGAATTCAAAGGCAACATTACCAACTCTTTCTAGCTCTTCGATATAACTAGCAAATAGAACCATAGCTGCCAAACCAGCTGAACCAATCGCATAACCTTTGGTCACAGCCTTAGTAGTGTTACCAACTGCATCGAGTTTGTCAGTGATAACCCTAACTTCTTCAGGCAGATTAGCCATTTCAGCAATTCCTCCAGCATTGTCTGTTATTGGGCCGTATGCGTCCATTGTTACAATAATGCCAGACAAAGAAAGCATGGACATTACAGCCATAGCAATGCCGTAAATACCGGCGAGCTCAAAGGAGATTAGAATACCAGCCACAATAACCAAGACTGGCCAGGCAGTTGAGCGCATTGAGAGAGCCAAACCGGCGATAATATTTGTTCCGTGTCCTGTTTGTGAACTCTCGGCAACTTTTTGTACGGGTTTGTATTCGGTTGAAGTGTAGTATTCGGTTATGACAAACAAGAGCGCAGTAATTCCTAGACCTACAATTAATGACCAATAGATCGACATTGAATCAATGCCTTCTACGCCACCTAATAGCCACTGAGTCAATGGATAAAAAGCTGCGGCTGAAATAAGACCAGTAGCAATCAACCCTTTGTAAAGAGCTGGCATAATGGCACCAGATTTTCCTAGTCGGATAAAAAGGCTACCAATAATTGAGGCGATAATTGCGACTGCTCCGATAGCGATCGGGTATTCGATGACAGCACTAATATTCCCGAATGTTAATGAACCCAAAAGCATGGCAGCTACCATAGTGACCGCATATGTCTCGAAAAGGTCAGCAGCCATACCAGCACAGTCACCAACATTGTCACCGACATTGTCTGCGATCACAGCTGGGTTGCGTGGATCATCTTCTGGGATTCCTGCTTCAACTTTTCCGACCAAGTCAGCACCAACATCAGCGGCCTTAGTGTAGATTCCTCCACCCAATCGAGCAAAGACTGAAATTAATGATCCTCCAAAGCTTAAGCCAATCAAAGCGTTGAGGTCATGAGTGATAAGGTAGAATCCAGTTACTCCCAAGAGTCCCAGAGCTACTACAGCAAAGCCTGTGACCGAGCCACCTTTAACTGCAACATTAAGAGCTGCAGCTAAACCAGATTTTGCTGCTTCAGCAGTTCGGACATTGGCGCGGACAGAGACCAACATGCCAATATAGCCAGCTAGACCAGAGAGAACTGCACCGGTTAGGAAGCCAAAGGCAACGGTCCAAGATAGTAAAAAACCAAGAAGGAAAAAAACAACAGCACCAATGATTGCGATCATTCGGTACTGGCGAGCGAGGAAAGCGTTTGCTCCTTCTTGGATAGCAAGAGCGATTCCCTTCATCTTACCCTCTCCTGCAGGGCGTTTTATGACCCAGCTTATTAAAAAGCCGGTATAAGCAATTGCAGCAGCTGCTACAATCAAAGCAAGTTGTGTGACATCCATAGTTTCAATATTAAGTGAGATTATCATAAGGGCGGAGTGGTTTTTTGTCAATAAAATCGGCATTATTCTTCAATTTTAGGTTGACAATTAGGTAAAATTTTAATATGCTGTATCTACAATATTGAACTATATTTCAGACAATATTAAACAATTTATTGTTTCTTGGTCTTTGAAGGTTATCCGCCTTCTTGTTCGGCTAAAACCAACTTTTGCCAAGATAATTTCTAGCGCGTGGAATCCGTTTCGTAGGATTGGGCGCATTTTTGTTTCACTTGTTTTAGTTCCTATTTATAGAGGTTTCTTTTTCTTCCGTTCTGAAATTGGCAAAGCTTATCGGCCAGCTAAAAATAAGTTCATGCTTTTGGTGACAAACCGTTTCACCATTCACGTTGTTGTGGCTACGGTAGTAATAATAACTGGAGTTTTAAATTTTCAAACAACATCGGTTCGGGCTGAGACATTTGGCGAGAAGAGTTTGATGTATAAGCTTGTTTCTCATCAAGACGCTGCCTTTATAGATGAATACGCATTGGAAAGAGAAGAGCTCAATGTTGTTGCAGTCTCCTACAGGCAACCTGGTGTGCTTTCTCCTTCGTCGTTTGGAACTGGTTCGGCTGCCTTGGCTACAGCTATTGTGCCAATCACTGGCAGCGGCGCGGTTTCAGCTTTAACTTTTTCCGATTCCGCTGCCTCGATCGCGGCTAGAACAGAATCAGAAATTTATACTGTTGAAGCTGGCGATACGATTTCCACCATTGCTGAAAAATTTGGCATTAGTATAACTACTTTGCTTTGGGCAAATAATCTATCGGTGCGTTCTGTACTGAAACCTGGTAACGAGTTGACCATTTTGCCTGTGAGTGGTGTAGCTCATACGGTAAAGTCTGGTGATACCTTAAGCTCAATTGCTAAGAAATATGGGGCAGATTCAGAGGAGATTCTAGCCTTTAATAAACTAGCTAGTGCAAATGATTTAGCTGTTGGTGAGAGTTTGATTGTACCTGGCGGTGAAATTCAAGCGCCGGCTCCGGTTAGTCGTCCTATCGCTTCCGCTCCCTCGCAGCCGTCGTCTGGCTCTAGCTCGGCAGTTCAACCAAGCCCAGGAACTGGCACTATGGTTTGGCCATCTGACTTGCGTGCGATTACGCAGTACTTTGGTTGGAGTCACACAGGTCTCGATGTTGATTGTCATTATACAAACAACAACTATGCTGCGGACGACGGTATTGTGCAGTACTCAGGTTGGAAAAATGGTTACGGTTATGTGGTTGAAATCAATCACGGCAACGGTATTGTAACTCGTTATGGTCACCACGCTTCGCTTTATGTTTCAGCTGGTCAGCAAGTTACGTCAGGGCAAGCGATTGGGCTTTGTGGTACAACAGGACGCTCAACTGGAACCCATCTTCACTTTGAAGTAATCGTGAACGGAAGTTATAAGAATCCGCTTGGGTATATTCGGTAAGATAATAATAAAAAAGAACGCACGGCAGCGTTCTTTTTTGTTTAAATTTTGGTAGGATCAGCGCTGAAGATACCAAGGTCGTTTATTTTTTTTGCTTTCTCCAGCATTGTTTTAAATGTTTCATCTTCGTTGCTGAGTCTCACGACTACACCTTCTTTTATAAATTCTGGATCAACATGGCGGAACTTTTTTGGCGTGGCTTGTTGCTCTAGCGGTAGATCTGGCAGAGCCCGCAGTGATAAAAGTTTAAGTATTTCCTGAACCCGATCATCACCGTATTGGTCCATGAGTTTGAGAACATGTTCATCATCTCGCATTAAGTCATCATTTTTAATCCAGTTGTGTTGTAGAGCATACCGGAGAATGCTTGAAAATATTTTATATCTAGAGACCGCTTCCTCACCGCCCCAATGTTCCATCTGCGCTCTAAGGAATTCCTCAGCAAATAATCGAGCACTGGTTTGATCCTCAAAAACTATTCTTTGTTTGTGAGTTATAATTTTTGGTAAGAGTTTTTTTACAATTCTAGGTTTGAATTCCCGCATTGCATAGTCAATTCTATCTGCGCAAAGTTGAGGAGTGTCTTGCTCTAATAAAGGGAACAGATGATGATCTGCAATTCGGTGGACGCTGTAGCCGTATTTGGAAAGAATTTGAGGGATGTCTGTTTGGTTTAATCTTTCTTCGTGAAAGCGATCCTGAGAATCTTCATTTTCTGTGTCTCCATGGAGCCAATCAACAAGATGTGAAAAAGCAGTGTGCGATGCGTCGTGCAAGAGGCCTGCAATTTGTTCCTCCTCCCCTGCTCCCAAGCGACGTAATAAAATCATCACACCCAAAGAGTGATCAAAACGTGAATAGCCGTCTAGATGATAATATCTATCTGGTAATCCAAATTGTGAGACTTTTTTGAGTCTCTGGAGCGCAGGTGACTCGATGAGCTCGAGGATAACTGCATTCTCAATTATTTCTTCACCGTAAATGGCGTCGTTGATAGTCAAACTTTTCATGACTTCTATCTTAGCAGGCCTTCGAAAAAATATACAATCAATGTTTACACATATAAGGTCCGGCCGGACCTTATATGTGTAAATAGTTTATGCTACCATTTCTTAGTATGAATATTATTCTTGGTTCATCATCAAAATTCAGGAAAGCGGCTTTTGCTAAGGTTACGCCTAAATTTGAGACAATGTCGCCAGAAATTGATGAAAAAGCTATTCGCGACAGCGATCCCCAAGCGCTAACCTTGAAAATTGCGCGCGCTAAAGCCGCGGCTCTGCTGTCACTCATTGCAGATGAGGCTATTTTAGTCACGGCCGATCAAGTGGTCGTGATTAATGGCGAAATTAGAGAGAAGCCGGATGACGAAGATGAGTGTCGCCGATTTTTGCGTTCTTATAACGATCAACCTATCGAGGTTGTGAATGGTGTAGTAGTAACAAATACAAAAACCAATGCTCGAGCTGAAGGCAATCAAGTGACCCATATTCAATTTCGCCAGATTCCGGAGACTGTGATTGATAAGCTTATTCAAGAAGGCCATGTTTTATCTTGTTCGGGTGGTCTAAAGGCCGAGCATTCGGACATGCAGAGTTATATTGAGTCAATCGATGGCACTGCTGATGATTTACAAGGCGTGCCAGTTGAATTGATCAAACGACTAATGACTCAGATTTAATTAATTTATTCCTTCGCCCTAGGCCGGTACTGCAATGCTTCGGCAAGGTGATTTATTTTTAAAGCTTCGTCGCCAGCTAAATCAGCAATAGTTCGGGCTACTTTAAGCACGCGCGTAAAGGCTCTGGCTGAGAGATGCATTGTTTCCATAGCCTGCTTCATGAGTGTATTACTTTCTTCATCGAGCTGACAAAAGCGCTTTAAATAGCCGCCGTGTAGTTCTGCATTGATACTCATTTTTGTATCTTTGTATCTTCTTCGTTGTACTTCTCTTGTTTTTTCGACTCGATCGCGGACAATCTCAGATGATTCATTTTCTTTTGTAGAGGTTAATTTTTCAAAATTAATTCTTGGTACCTCGACAGCTAAGTCAATTCGGTCAAGGACAGGTCCGGAAATTTTTTGGCTGTATCTTTGCACCTGATGTGGAGTACAGACACAAGCTTTATCAGGATCGGAAATAAAACCGCACGGGCAAGGGTTCATAGCTGCGACAAGCATGAAACGAGCCGGAAACTCCAAAGTCCCGGCAGCACGTGAAATAGTTACTACTCCGTCCTCCAGAGGCTGGCGAAGATTTTCGATCGCAGCCCGAGTAAACTCAGGAAATTCGTCGAGAAATAGTACTCCCTGATGTGCCAAGGAAACCTCACCAGGTCTAGGCCAGGCCCCGCCACCAATCAAGGAGACGCTTGAGCTTGTATGATGCGGGGAACGGAACGGTCTTTGGGTTACCAGCTTTTGGTGATGGCTCACAGAAGCAATTACAGACCTGATTTTCGTGACAGCAAGCGATTCGTCAAAAGTCATGGTTGGTAAAATTGAAGGCAAAGAGCGAGCCAGCATAGTCTTACCTGAGCCTGGGGGTCCTGAAAGTAGCAAATTGTGTCCACCAGCCGCAGTAATTTCTAAAGTACGTTTAGCTTGCTCCTGGCCTTGAATACTTGCCATATCATCTATGACACTAGTGTGCGTCAGGGTTGTTTCTTTATATACAAAAGGTTCAATTTCATGCTCGCCTTTTAAATATAAAATTACTTCATTGAGCGAATTGGCAGGGATGACTTTGATTGATTTAACCAATGAAGCCTCTTGAGCGTTTTCATATGGGACAACAATGGATTCCACGCCAATATCCTTAGCTAGTAAAGCCGCTAAAAGTACACCTTGCACAGGTCGTAGCGTTCCATCTAAGGCTAGTTCTCCAATAAATAGAGTTTGATGACAAATTTGTTTAGCTGCCACAATCCCAGAGGCTAATAAAATACTAAGAGCAATCGGTAAGTCGTAAGATGGACCCTGCTTTTTAATATCTGCCGGAGCAAGATTAAGTGTGATTCTGGTTCTTGGAAATTGTAGTCCACTATTGCGAATAGCCGCACGCACACGGTCTCTAGATTCTGAAATGGCAGTATCAGGTAGTCCAACAATTGTAAATTTTGGTAATCCTGAGGCAATATCAGTTTCAACGGAAACACGGCTTGCTTCCAAACCAATAAAAGCAGCTGAATAAATAAAATAAGACGCCATACATTTATTTCACGGGGAGTGAAATTATGATGCGTCCTATTTCTTAGTATAGCGTATTAATAAAATTGCGCCAGTCAAGATGAGGATATCTGACAAATTTATTGCAGAGCGACCAAAAAGAATAATGTAATCGGTAGTAAAATTGTTGATTATTCTGTCAAACATATTACCCAACGAGCCAATTACGATCATTGATGCCGCAGCTGAGTAGTTTGGATTGTTTTGCCAGTTTTTCCAAGTAAAACGAATCAGGACAATACTCACTAAAATACTAAAAGTCACTACAATTGATAGCGGTATTGGAATGTCAAAAGCAATTCCGGGATTTTTGTGTAAAACAAAATCAATTGGAAAGAAAAGGCGACCTCCTTCTTCTGGAAGTCGCAGAATAGCCTGCCACTTGAAAACAGCGTCCATAAGCGCAACGCAAGCAGCAAAGCCAATAATTACCTTGGCGCGCCTCCTTTTCATGTTAAATTTCTTGAGTCAATGTCTTTTTGCAGGCAATACAGGAAGTAGAAGTCGGTCTAGCTCTTAGGCGAGCTTCAGAAATTTCAGATTCACAGTATTTACAAGTAGTATAAATTCCTTTTTCAAGACGTTTTAATGCTGATTCAACATCTCTTAGCGCCTTTTCTAGCTCGCGCTCTAGGGATAGATTATTCGAATAGTCAGCGATTTCAGAGGCATTTTCATCCTCATCATCACCATATTCAGGGAATTTAGTATCAAAATCAGTTCCAGATGTCTTTGTATTACGATGCGCAAATTGAGAAAGCTCGTTTTCTAGCTTTTTGTACTCTTCTTCTAGTTTTTGGCGCATTTCGTCAATAAATGCTTTATTCATATAATTCAATTTAGCGCTTATAGTAAAAGTATATCTAAGTTTATAAATAATACAAGAATTTTTAGAAAAAGAAAGAGGGCGCGTTTGCAAGCCGACGTGTAAATTCGGTGCGATTGCGCCCCACGACATTGATCGGACACCGTGCGCGGGCGCTGGGTTCTAAAGATTTAAACAAATCTACAAAACTCAGCACCCAATCGGCGTCAACAATGAATGTTTGACAGCCCACTCTACCCTATCTTGGTTTTGCTCCACTAGGTAATATCAGCGTAGAGCTAACCTAGTTCTCATGTCCCCCATGAGCTTGAACGATACAGTAGAGTGTTGGGATATCTCCCGAAGCAGTGGGTCTTCGGGAAACCTCCCCCGTGTCTGGCTAGTACGGTTGTACTAGCAAACGGGTGATTGTTGAAAGAACGATTTTGTACTTACATAATATTGCTTTGAACACATATTGTCAACACTAGAAATAGTCTTATTTTTCAGCTATTTTAGCAACTTGTTCATAACTTACCACTTTATGTGTTCAACAAATCTGTGGATAACTTTCGGATAACTCCCAGGTTATCCACAGGTTTTACTCCCAACAAAAAATAGTTTTCTTTTTCTTGAACGCGATTTCTTTTATTGCAGATATTGGTTTTACAGACCGGATAATACTATTATCATTTCTGAGAGCCAATAATTCATTTGGCTTCATGAATTGTTGTGTGTTGGCGCATAAGCTAGATGCCTTTGTTTCGATAAGATTAAGCGAATATTGGCGATTTGTTATGACCACAGTTTCCTCTGACTTGATTATCCTTACATAATCACCAGCCTCATTACTAAAAGACAAGGTAGTTATCCCTTGGTCAGTAGAGATGTTTGATTGAATATTATCTGGTAGTGAAACGATTTCTGTAACTGTTGTTTCTTTATCAATTGTCCACGCTGCGGTAGACAATGTTTTTCTTGAAATGATTTCATTGCCTAATCGGGCTAAATCGTCTAATTGAGCGCCAGAGCCTTCGAAAAGCAGCGAGTAAATAGGCGTTTGGTCATCTAGCGCAATAGTGAGGTAGAGACTGCCAGAGTTAGGGATTAAGTCATTTTCAAAATTTATGTAATCTAACCCAATATTCTGGATAGATTGGCTGTTATTTAGGTGAATCTGAGCAATAACCTGAGTATTTTCAGGGAAATCTAGTGGTATCATTTTATTTTGAAGACCTATACCCATTATTGTAAAGCGTTTTTTTGTAATATTGAGCGAAAGTTTTTCATTTGTTTCATTTAAAATGACTATGCCGTTGGACCTCGGATTTAGTAATAGCGGTTGTATAGAGGTCTTGGGATTCAGCGCTTTTTCTGCTGGAATTAGCGAAATACCTCGTGTATTTCCATTAGCATCAGTTAGAGGAAAAAGGTTTAGTGTTGTGAGCATTCCTTTAACGTCCTCTGGCAGCTCTTGATCAATAGAAACCGCAACTATACCCCTGTTTGATACATGAAGACTGAACTCCTGGTTAGCCCAGGAGAGAGCGTCATGCAAAGTCCATGGTGCGCCATCGATAATTGAAATATGACCAGTTTTTTCGTCTAGAATTCGGCGAATTTTTGGGCTTAGCTCAAGATGAATAGTGAATTGGGTACTTTCTGGCTTTAATTGCGATGTAAGATCTCTAGCCTCGAGTATTTGTTGAACGAATAAAGCCAATAATAGAGAAATTATGCAAAAGATAATGATCCAAACAACCCGCCAATTGTGTCGGCGGGCTGTTTTTTGTTCAAATGGGATGTTTAAAGGCATTTGTATGGCTTATCTTTCAGGTTTTCTCATTGGTTTTCGGCCAAATGGCTTTCTTTCAGGTCGAGTAGATGGGCCTGTTTGAGCTTTTGCTTTCATTTCATCAGTATAAACATTACCTTCAGCTTGCTTCATAGATAGATTGATACGTCCTTGGTCATCAATTTCCATGACCTTTACTTTGACAATATCACCTACTTTGACAATATCACCTACTTTATCGACGCGCCAAGGGGCAAGTTCTGAAACATGAACCATGCCATCTTTTCCAGGCAAAATCTGGACAAAAGCTCCAAAGTCCATGAGTCGAACTACTTCACCGTCAAAAAGTTCGCCTTTTTCTACCTCGCGAGTTAGATCATTAACCCAAGCTAGGGCTTTTTCACCCGATTCCTGATCAGCGGCAGTGATCAAGACTAAACCGTCTTGTTCGATATCAATTGAGACAACGCCTGTTTTATTAATGATTTCATTAATCATTTTACCACCAGGGCCAATAACTTCACGAATTTTTTCTGGATTAATCATCAGTTTAAAGATACGTGGAGCATTTGGTGAAAGTTCCTTACGTGGTTCTGGAATAATTTGGAGCATCTCATCCAAAATATGGATTCTGGCATTTTTCCCTTGATTTAGAGCTGCTTCGATGATTTCGATTGAGATTCCAGCAGTTTTGGTATCCATCTGAATGGCAGTGATACCCTTTTTGGTTCCAGTTATCTTGAAATCCATACCACCAGGGCCGTCTTCCAAGTCTTGTAGGTCAGTAATAACCTTCCATTGATCACCACGAGAAGCTAAACCAACAGCCACTCCGGCTACTGGAGCCTTGATTGGCACTCCAGCGTCCATAAGAGCCAAAGTTGAGCCACAAGTAGAGGCCATCGAACTCGATCCATTGGAGTTTAGTGTTTCCGATACAACAAGAATGGTGTAGGGGAAATCTTCCACTCCAGGAATCATTCCGCGCAAAGCTTTTTCAGCTAGAGCGCCATGACCAATTTCTCGTCGGCCAGCTCCGCGAAGTGGCTTAGCTTCACCAACTGAGAAGGGTAGAAAGTTGTAATAGTGGATGTAGCGTTTTTCACCAACAATCTCCATACCATCCAATGTTTGTTTGTCGCCAGGTGCGCCTAGAGTACAAACCGATAGCGCCTGAGTTTCTCCACGTGAGAAAAGACCACTACCATGAACTCTTGGGAGTAGCCCAACTCCAATATCTAATGGGCGCACTTCGTCGAGTGCTCGGCCGTCAATGCGACGGTCTTCTTCGAGGATTAGTCGGGAAGCTTCGTTCTGAGTGAATTCATAAATTAGGTCTGTACCAATATGAATTTCAGCGTCGTTGAATTCCTGGCTTTTCAAATGCTCCACAAGTCGAGCTTTGAGTTCGCTTTTGGCAGCATTGCGTTCTAGTTTAGTTGCCTTTGGAGCGTCAAAGAAGAGCTCTTGCATTTGCGACTTCAAAAATGCAGTCGCAATTTCTTCAACTTCAGTTTTTCGTACTAAAGCAGTTTTTTCTTCTTCAGTTTTTGGTGTGAAAAGATCTATTTTTTCTTGACCAACAGCAGCACGGACTTCTTTCAACAGATCAATAACTGGTTTCATCTCAGCTAGGCCTCGTTTAAAAGCTTCACTCATTATTGTCTCGTCAGCTTCATTCGCCTGTGCTTCAATCATGATGATTTTATTCTCTGTGCCGGCGACATCAAGATCAAAATCAGTTGTCTTTCTTTGCTCGTAGGTTGGATTTACAAGCCAGTCTTCTCCTAGCTTAGAGATACGGGCGGCGCCGATTGGCCCGTTCCATGGAATGTTGCTCATATTAAGAGCACAAGAAGCGGCAATTAGACCAAGAACATCTGGGTCATTCTCTTCATCAAAAGCGAGAGTAGTAATAATTACCTGAACTTCGTTTTTCATCCTCTCATCAAAAAGTGGACGAATAGCTCTATCAATGAAACGTGCAGTCAAAACTGCTTCGTCAGTAGGGCGACCTTCTCGTTTAATGAAGCGAGAGCCTTTAATACGGCCCGCAGCGTACATTTTCTCTTCAAAATCTACCATTAAAGGGAAAAATCCCATTCCTGGTTTTAACTCCGGGCTCATCACAGCTGTGGCTAAAAGTACTGTATCGCCATAGCGAAGAGTGCAGCTACCGTTAGCTGTTTGAGCAAAAGTACCTGTCTCAATTGTCAGCTCGCGGCCGCCAATCGTGGCAGAAAATTTGTTTTTTTGCATATTGTTTATTCGGTTCGAAGCTGAAGACCGTGAGCTAGACTCAAGATCTCAATGTTTCGAACCGACAGTTAAATATTAGTGGTCTTAATTGACCAGTTGAGCCCTCAAATATTTGAGAGCTCTCAGATCGATTAAAAGCTGAGTCGGCGAGAACGGTTTTCTTCTACTTCCTTAATAGTTTGCGCCTTAGATTTTTGTACTTTTACCGCTTCATCTGGTTTAACTTTTTCTTTACCTTTGCCACCAATAAGAAATTTTCGTTTGTCATCAGAGAAGTTAGTGTATTGATCGGCTGCTTCTACCAAGGAACCTGATGTTGATTCACGGAAAGATGCAACATGGAAAATGCGGCCTCGGCTGCGAACATAATCGGCTAAAGGTACAAAATCACCGTCACCGGAGACGAGTACAACGACATCGAGCATATCGAGCATCCGAATTATATCAACTGCTACGCCAACATCCCAATCGCCTTTTTTTGCACCACCGGCATATTCCAGTAGTTCTTTTGATTTAACTTCTATTCCTGCACCTCGTAGAGCATCGAAAAAAGCTGTTTCCTCTCCTCCCTTGGTCGAAATGGTGTAAGCAATGGCTCGAATTAATTGGGCGTCGCCTACAGTATCCTTAACAATGCTAGAAAAATTTACCTTACGGTCAAAAAGATTACGGGCGCTGTAATACATGTTTTGAACATCTATGAAAACGCCAACGCGTCGCGTTTGTGTACTGAGCATATTTTAAAAAGTTTAGGGGACAGGTTTTGGTTTTAGGTGTTGCGGGTTAACACCCGATAACCCATTACCTTTACCTGTCCCCTGAAATGTTATTTAGCCACGCGGAGCTTAAGTGCTTCCACTAGCTTTTTAAATTCTTTGTTGTCTTCCCTATCCAGGTATTTAAGAAGTCTACGTCTCTCGACTACCTTCTTAACTAGACCTCGGCGGGAACTAAAATCTTTTTTGTGCATGCGCAAGTGTTTGGTGAGATCTTTGATTTCAGCTGTCAAAATCGCAATCTGCACTTGAGGCGACCCAGTATCTTTTTCATGGGTCTTAAATTTATCAATAATGCGCTGCTTTTGTTGTTTTGTGAGCATATTTTCTTAGTTCGTCTGACCGTCTTAGTAAGTCGTGCTCAGCGACAAACCATGGCGGACAGCAATGAATTATGGCCGTAGCTTAGCCGATATTTATTAATTTGTCAAGAAATGAGAACGCCCGGCAGCGCGAGGGCTACCGGGCGTATAAGGGCGAAGAAGAGTTCAGGCGATGGCCAGGTCAGGTTGACCTGGGGTGAAGATGATCAGCGACGATCGCTGTTCCATCATGTTCTCGGTCCAGGACTCGGCATCGGCATACTCCTCGAAGTAGCCAACCCAGAGGCCGTCGGTGATCTGGTTCATGTCATTGACACAGATGAAGTTCTCGCGAAATCCATTCGGAGTACCAAATCGCCAGTGCAGCTCATCCGTCTGCCGTTCGACGTACAGCTCCACGTTTTCAAGCTTGTACTCTACTTCGATACGGGCTCCGGAGATGACACTTCTCTGTTCTTCTCCGTCGTCGAGGAAGAACGCGACATACCGCTTATGCATTAAGATTTCCCTCCGCTCGGTTGGGCGTAACCGATGTGGCGGATAATGCCTAGATTTTTTGGTTTTGTCAATAATAAAACCGCCTCTTCTTCAGATTTGGTTTAGAAAAGGCGGTTTTAACTAATTTTCTTGATGCTGAGCTGCTAATAGTGCTTCTGCGGCCTCAAATTGTGTTTTGGCAGCTTTGTAATAGTCTTCAGCTGCTATGAATTCTTGTTTAGCTGCGTCAAAGAGTTCACGAGCTATTTTTATATCCCAACGCTCTTGTTTTAGTTGCTCACTGGCGATTTTTCGAACTTCTCGTGCAGAGTTTAGGCGATTTTGTGCTTCTTCTAACACATCTAGTGCTTCTAAATATTTTGTTTCAGGGTCAATTTCCAATTTTTCCTGTGCTTGTGCACGAAATTGTTCACTTGATTGTTCCATAGGATTAAAGTTTAGCATATTTGGTAAATGGTAGGTAGTAAATTGTAGAGCCAGGTAAATACATATTCAAGGTTAAACCTCGGTTTGAGGCTGTAATTATAGGGTGGAAATATAAATAAAGAACCCTGCAGCAGATCCCTCGGGTCACTACAGGGCGTTCTCTCGCTCACTTGCGTCATCGAACCAACACAGTATTACGGGTTCTCATCCCGTGATTCTTGAATTAAAAAAGCCTACTAAGTTTGAGCAGTACAAGGCACGGGTGCCGGCTGAGGAAATGTACTAATACGTACATTGACGATGGCTGGCGGGATCCGTAACGCAGTAATGCACAAACTTGGGTAGGCTTTTTCTGGGGCGGCCAACGGGAATCGAACCCGTAATACCAGTACCACAAACTGGTGTGATAACCGTTTCACCATGGCCGCCATGGTACCGCGAGCAGGAATCGAACCTGCAACCTTGAGGTTAGAACCCTCCTGCTCTATCCAATTGAGCTATCGCGGCTTAAATTTGTCTAAACCACAGAGGTCTTGTTGACTCTGCGCGACGAAACTATACCTTATTTTCAGTAAAAAATCAAGCCCTAGCGCTTAGCATGGAATTTTTTATGAATTTTTTTCAGTTCCCTGTCCGTAATATGCGTGTAAACCTGAGTCGTGGTAATAGATTCATGCCCTAGCATGGCTTGTACTGAACGAATATCGGCGCCGTTGCGCAGAAGATCGGTGGCGTAGGTGTGGCGCAAAGTGTGCGGTGAGATTTTTTTGGTAATCCCAGCTTCTGTGGCATATTTTTCAATTGTGCGCTGTATGGAGCGCGGTGTGAGGGGCATGGCTTCGCGTCCTGCTTTAGCGCGATCGTGACCAACAAATAAGTATGGTGAAGTATCGCGGCGTGCATCAAGATATGTTTTCAAAGCTTTTCTAGCTTCATCGGAGGTAAAAACGATTCTATGTTTACTGCCTTTGCCTTTCACGGTAAATTCATCGCGGCGGAGATTTATATTTTCAATTTTCAAATTAGACAGTTCGGAAACTCGCAAACCAGTCGAGAAAAGCATTTCAATGATAGCTCGGTCGCGCAGTCCTAAAATACCTGGCGTATCCTGTGGTGCATTACGCAGGCGTGCCAATTCATCTTCTTCCAAGAATTCAACAGTTCTAGTCCCTTGCTTAGCCAGCTCAATTTTTTCTGGTGCTAAAGTTTTAATATCAATTTTAGACAAGTATTTTAAAAATGAGCGCAAAGCAATGAGGTGATAGTTTTGAGTAGTTTTTTTAAGAGTAATGTCATCACGGCCTTCAATCTCTCGGTTAAGATAAAGTCTGAATTTACGCACCATTTCCAGATCAATTTTTTGTGGCGTTGGCTCTCCGGCCCAGTCAGAAAAGCGGTTTAGATAAAAGTGATAGTTTTCGATCGTTTTTGACGAACGACCACGCTCCACTTCCAAATATTCCAAAAATTGTTTAATATACTTTTGTAGTGTACTTGCCATAGTGCTTACATTATACGACACATAAATAAAACTATGAAATATTTTAGCCTGTTAGCGCTCTTACTGTGTGTACTTGGTGCCGGTTGTTTGTCCGGTAAAAATGATGTTTCGGTTGATGAGACAACTACCGTGGATACAGAAACCGCCCCTGAAGCCCAGATTGTCTTAGATTATCCTGGGGAAAATGATGAAGTAACTTCCCCACTCATTCTAGCAGGACGAGCTCGTACTTTCGAAGCAACAGTCAACTGGAGGTTGAAAAAGATGAACGGCGGAGTGGTAGAAGAAGGATTTTTTACAATGAATGATACTGACGATGAGTATTGGGGCACGATTGATGAGAGAATTTTCTTGCCAGTTTTGAACGATGAAGAATATATTTTGGAAGTGTTTGAGTATTCAGCTAAGGATGGCTCAGTCATAAATTTGGTAACCAGACATATTCGTATTAAGGACGAAGGTAAGACTACGGTTATGGTTTATTTTGTAGATCCGGCCATGGTTGAGGCTGGTGACTGCTCACAAGTTGATTTTGAAAAGCGTACTGTAGCGCATACTGTTAATGTGGCCGAGCTAGCTTTGCAAGAATTAATCAATGGGCCAACATCTGATTGGGCTGAGACGCAATTACCTCCTTATACTAGGATAAATTCGATTGTGGTCAAAGGCGGCGTGGCTACAGTGGACTTCTGGAGTTCTAATGAAGCGGCTTGGAATGGTGGATCCTGTCATGTTTTAGCCCTTAGAGCACAGATTGAGGAGACTTTGAAGCAATTTGATAGTGTAGATTCAGTAGTAATTAAGGTTAATGGTCATACGGACGGTATTTTGGAGCCGTAAAAAGTTCACAGTTCACAGTTTACAGTTCATAGTACACAGTCCATAGAAAAGAATTCGGTTATTGCGAGTGAAGTGGAGCAATTCAATCGAAAGATTGCTTCGTCACCACGTTTCTCGCAATGACCGGATTTTTGTTTACATTTTGCGCCTCTTGACATTCTTTAGCGTCTGTTGCATAATCCGCGGCGTTGTCTGGGACTGCCTGGACACCACGTAGCCAAATGCTGGCGAGGTACTTATCGCTCGAGCCGAGGACCGAGCGATACGAAAGAGCAAAACTCGAGGCCGATCCCCTACTCAAAGAATGAGATCGCGACCGAGGACGCAATTACCTAACCTGTAAGCGGCTTTCACAACTTAGAATCGACA
>JAHISC010000052.1 GCA_018818445.1 Patescibacteria group bacterium
AACTTATGTCTGGGTTATCGTTAAAAGTCCAACTACCATAAACAACAGCTAACCAAATTGCGAGAACAGAAGTTATACTAAAAAGCCATTTCCATGAATCCTCTTCTTTTTTCCAATTCAAAATTGTAAAAAATATTCCTAGAAAACTCAATAACGACATCCAAGGGAAAAGTAAAAATCCATACTGATAAACGTGACGAAGGATTGCCAATTCGTGAATTCCAAATGGGAACAAGTAACCTAGTAAACCTTCCGGGGCATTCTGTATGTCCTCCACAGGCTCACTAAATTCAAATGCGTAACTAGTATCCGTAACAGTGTAGCCAGTTTCTAATAATCCACCGAAAACTGCATAATTAGCGTATAAAAACGGAATAGTTACTAGTACGATTGAGCTAAGAAAAATAAAGGCATACTTGACTGAGTGCTTTTGCCAAATATACCAAGCTGCTGTTAAGGTCAACAAACCGACCCATATAACTTCTGCATTTCGAAACGCCAAAGCAAGGCCAACAAAAATTCCTGAACTTAAATAATTCCACCACTTTCGCTTTTCAAAACCAAAAATAAAATAAGTTGCAAAAATGAGTAAAGCAACAAACGCAACATTATGCATCATGACTCTACCGCTATAAAGCCAAAAAGCAGGATGTATCATTATAAAAATAGTTGCCAAGTCTGCAAGGATTCCCTTTTTAAATATTTGTTTGATTGTTTTCCACCAAGTAACAATCGCTAACAAGGCAAGTAGTGGAGTTAAGAAAAGAATTGCGCCTTGGCCTGCAACAGCACCGACCAAACCAAAGACAATTGGAAGTCCTAAAAAACTAGTTGGTAAAATTTTATTTTGAATTGCTACGGTGCTTCTGGGATGAATTACTCCATTGACTTGGGGATTCAAATCCTCTGTGATTGATAAACTGAAATCCTGCGCAAAACTGCTACTGAACACAAAATTTGTTCTCTCATCAGGAGAATTAAAAATCTCTGGCACACCAACAACCAACCAGAGTGTTGAGACAAAAAACAGAGTTGCGACGATCAGTCTCGTCCAAAATTTCCAGTCCATATCACAAACTATAAGTAAGAAGTGAGATTACAGCAAATATTGCCGCTAGGACTAATGTGCCATTAGAAAGGTCAATAAACAAGTCTGCTCCGCCCCAGACAGCAATAAGTACAAAGATTACAGCACAAACCTCGAGACACATCTTTACTTTCCCCCAAATATTAGCGGTTACTACGCGTCCACGCTGCCTTTGGTACCACCCGCCCAGAATCAGGAGAATCTCAATAGCGATAATCACAGCAGCAATAATCGGGTTAACAAATTTAACCACAATCAATACAATAACCGATCCAATTAAAAACTTATCAGCCACAGGATCATAAAACGTGCCCCAAGGAGTAATTTGGTGCCTTATACGAGCCAATGAACCATCAAAAGCATCTGTTAGCGCTGTAAAACAGAATAAAGGCACGCCAATTGAATAATTTTCAAAAAGCAATAACAATATAACTAGTGGTGTTAAAACCATCCGAAAGATAGTAACATGATTGGGTGTTACAAATGCCGGGGTAATATAAACTAGTGGTTGAAATATATAGTCGTGAGGAAACCACTTATATGGATCGCGCTTATTCATAGTAATTGCTATAATCATAACACGAATTAGCTATCTTTTGTCTATGTTTGGCATTTTTTCAAGAATTAAGATTATTTCTTGCCTGTGGATTAGTTTATTATTGGCAATTTTAAACAGTTTAACTCTTAACTCAGTTTTAGTAGGAATCATTTCGCTTGTTATCTTTCTTTGGAGTGCGTCTACGCTTATTGGGCCGGCTGCATTCCCAAAAAAACAGATAGAGCTTCAGAAAGCAGCAGGTTTTATTGCAATAGTTTCAATCATCGCAATTTTTGTAGCGACTTTGTATTATATTTTACCAATTACCCAGGATCTTTTAATCGGTGTATTCGTTGTAATTGCTGCCTTTGCCTCAACTATTGGTCATAACGCTGAGACTAAAACACCTTCCAAACGCTTTTTCAACACACATCCGGTATTTCTAACCATTACTGCAATTATATCTATAATCGGCTTCTATATCTGGTTTTATAATATTATAACGGCACAAATCATTGAATCCGTTCGTACGCCCTGGGAAATTGTCTCACCTCTTTTATTAATTTCCTTTGGCTCTATAGCCGTACTTATATTAGCCTCAGCTCATCTGGGGCGAGCAAGAAACTTTTCCCTGATTTTGTTGGTTACGCTTTTCTTCTCTGCTGTTTCCATAGCTGCTATCGCCTACCCGAATGGTTTTGGCTTTGATCCATTCATTCACCGCGCTACTGTTAGCCATATCATCGAATTTGGAACTATTACACCAAAACCTCTCTACTACATTGGCCAATATGCTCTAGAACTCTCGGCAGCTCATATTTTTTCATTGCCTGTTGCGATTTTGGATCCTTTTCTGGTGCCAATTTTAGCTTCATTGATCTTAATTTTTAGTGCATATATTGGCTTCTCACAAATTCTAAATAAACTACCTCTTGTGGCAGTGTTGTCTGTTTTCCTTTTGCCGCTCAGTGCTTTCATCATCACCACGCCACAAAGCCTTGCCTACATTTTTACTACTGCTCTGCTTTTCCTTAGTTTGCCAAAACTGATAGAAAAAGAAAATACACCTGCCTCTTGGCTGCTCGTACTTTTAGCTATAGCTGCTATGGTGACCCATCCGTTGGCCGGCATCCCGGCAGTAATCTATTTATTGCTCTTCTTTACTGCTACAGCTGAACATGGTTATCCTGGAATTAAAAAAGCTTTTACTTTTTTTATAACTGTCGCCGGTTCGATATCGCTACCGCTGGTCTTTGTTATTCAAGCAAAGCTCGCAAATTTACCGATCAGTTTTTCTGTCTTGAATCTTTTTGACCTATCGAAACTTTCATTTTCATTTTTCTGGGCTAATAAATTTTCAGTTTGGTTGGATGCACTGTATCTGGTTGTTGATAACATATTTTGGATTGTACTTTTACTTTCTATCATTAGTCTATATTTCATTGTCCGACAAAAAACAAAAACTTCTATTCATTTGCCAATACTGATGGCTGGCATACTTTTTATTAACTTTTGGATTCTCTCAACAACTTTAGAATTTGATTTTCTAATCGAATATGAACGCGCTAATTACGCGAGTCGCTTAATCTTTTTAATCACACTTTTCTTTTTACCAAGTGTCGGAGTAGCACTATCTGGCATACATGATTTGTTGGAAAATAGACCTAAAATTTTGCGCTTTAGCTGGATTTTTCTCTTAGCATTTCTAATTACAGCTAACGTTTATGGGGCCTACCCGCGACACGATAACTATGCTCGTAGCGCTGGTTTTAATGTTGGCACCGATGATTTTGACGCCGTTTATGCTATTGATGAAATTGGTGAGTCTGGTAAGTACGTAGTTTTGGCTAATCAAACTATCTCGGCTGCAGCACTCCAGTCTTTTGGATTTAAGACGTACTTCCCAGGCGATATTTTTTACTATCCAGTACCCACAGGCGGTGAGCTTTACTCAATCTTTCTCAAAATGGTCGAGGATAATCCTTCCCGTGACTATGCCTTGGAAGCAATGGATTTAACCGGTGTTGATCAAGCTTTTTTGGTAGTTAACGATTATTGGTGGCAGTCAGATAAAATAAAAGAACGAGCCAAGGAAGAGGCTCAAGATTGGTTTAGTGTTGGCGACGGCAAAGTGACGGTCTTTATTTTTAATCGTGATCTGCCAGAATAATAGTGTACGGGGTATATTGCTCCTCAAACTCAACAGCAGCACGAATTTCTTCTGCTGTGTACATTCTTCCCTCTGGTACTACAATGAGTCGATCGTTGTTTTCTTCTAATCTTCTTACAAAACCAATACATTTTCCCGTGAAGTGAGAGATCGGCCGATCAACTCCTAATACAAAAGCATCAACTGGATAGTGGTCGCCGGCTAGTGTATCTGGAACATGACCAAAGTTTTGAGTAAAACGAAAATTATAAATTGGGTGTAAGGAACCAATCGGCCGATTAACAGTTACTGTCACTTCTTTTCCTAAATAATCTTCTCCACTGGTAACTTTTTTCGGTGGTTCTTCTGAAACATTAGCAACAGCAAATAATTTTTTTAGTAATGCCTCACCGTAAACTGCTAACTCATACGGAGCGATTGTCTTTTTTATTTCTTCAGGTACAAATTTATCTTTTTTACAACGTAATTCATCAATGACTCGCAATAGATCAGCTTTATCTCCTGGCGTAAACAAAAAACCATTTTTACCGTTTTCTACAAGTTCACCGACTCCCCCGATATCGGACGCGAGTACAGGTACACCGGCCTTAAAACTTTCATAAATTACTGTTGGTGAATTTTCATAACACAGAGATGGCACTATTAAGGCATCAGAAAGAGCAAAACAGTTAACTAACTGATCAACAGCAATATAACCCAGATATACGATCCTGTCGTTTTCATCGGCATATTTTTTAACTTTTTTGATCAAAGTTCCTTCACCGGCAATAATTAACTGGATGTCTGGCTGATCTTTGATAGCTTCTAAAAGAAAATCTATGCCTTTGTGATGTTCCAATTGACCAACAAATAAAAGACGCAATTTGTTATCATTATGTTCAGTTCGAGAAACATCAGTAAACCGAGGGGCTGGATTGGGCATAACAATAACATCTGATCTTGGAAAAAATCCCCTAGAGATGTATTCGTTTTTTAAATATGTGGAAGGAAAAATTACAACGTCTGGGCTGCCAAACTTATATTTACAAATTATTTGATAGAGCCAATAGAAAGGTCTGATAACCAAGGACAGTTTTTCCTTGCCAAAAAATATTAAGCCTGAGGGATAAATGAGTTGCAAATCATGAACAACATGAACATGAGGGATTTTCTTTTTTGCAATAACACGAGGAATTGCAAAACCCATACCTTTCAAATTATGAGTAATCATAATATCAGGCTCTTCACGAGCCATGATTCTATTTAACATCCAGGCACCGTTGAACAAAAAAGTATCAATCGAATGCCAAAAAAAACGAATTATCCATGGGTAATAATGATCGCGTAAAATATAATATAAATTCATGGGGAAAAACCTGTAAATACGCTCCATGGTTCTTTCGTCGATTGAGAGCCCAAAACCGGCCACATTACGTGGCTGAGTGGAGACAACAAAAACCTCCTGTTCCATTTCGGTTAATGCTTCTACAGTTCGCACAACAACGTGCTCTGCACCACCGCGTACATAAGGAGGATAGAGATTTGTTACAATTCCGATTTTCATACCAAATCCAGCTTACCGCCTTTATAAAGAGCATGCAACCGGCCAAGGCAGGTTTCCTTGGCATACTTTTCTAAAACCCTTTGACGAGCATTTAGCCCTAACACTAGACACTTTTCTCTATGCTCCAAAGCCCATTGCAAAGCTAAGCTAAGACCTTCTACATTGTTCACAGGAATATGAAGACCAGTTTCACGATGCAAAACCAGTGTTCTCACTCCTGGCAGAGCGCTGACAAAAGAAGGTATTCCCGTGGCACCCGCCTCCAAAGTTACCAAACCAAAAGCCTCTGACTGATCTATGGCAGGTAGAATATGTGCGTCAGCAGATCTGTAATAATCTGGTAGATCTTCTTGCGAGACAAACCCTGCAAAGATGACTTTATCTTCAATATCTAATTCTCGTGCGATTGAACGCAACATTTTTTCGCGATTACCACCTCCAACTAATAAAAGTTTC
>JAHISC010000053.1 GCA_018818445.1 Patescibacteria group bacterium
ACACACCATTCTACCAAAAAATCAGTATTATGATACAATTTTTTTAGATTATTCATTAATGAAATACTATGAAGAAAGTCCTTATGGTTTTAGGTGTCTTGGCAATGATCGGCGCTGGTTGCTCATCATCTACCGACACTATAACCGAGACAACGTCAGATACAACAGACTCAGCCGCTACAACAACGCTTAGCGCAGATGTCTCGCAAATTAAGAGCAATATGGAGATTATGCAAGTTGCCGCCAATACTGATAATTGTGACGGATTATTGGTTCAGTTTGCTCCAGATGTCGCCACAGAGGAAGACTGTTCGGCTATTGCAGCTTTTATGATCGAAAAGCAAGCAGTGGCTCAGGTTGATTGGTCAGCAGTTAATCCAGACGGATCAGCTGCTCAACTTATTAGTAATGACGGTCGAGTTCTAGCTAATATGGTCTACGATGATTCTGGTCTTATTTGGGGCTACAAGTTGTCGGATAGATTCTGGGAATAAGCTAAGATATTTATTAAAATGCCATCTCATCTAAATTACAGTTGGGATGGTATTTTTTTTACTTCTCGACTTCTACTAAGCATGCTAAGATAAATAAAATAACTAAATATTTACCTATGGCGTCAAAAAATAAGGGAGGCTTATTAGCTCTGGTACTTGTTGCTGGGGTAGCAGTAGCTGGAAGTTACTTTGTTTTTACTCAATATGCCAATGAAGAAGTAATAATTGATCAAGGTTGGGACGAAGGCGTGTCTACTTTGGGAGGAATTATTGCTTTTACTGAAGGAGCAGTTGAATATAAGACTAGCGAAGGCGCTTGGATTCGGGCTGCAGAAGGAACAGATTTGGCAGAAGGGGATAGCGTTGAGGTACTGGGTGAAGGAAAAGCTATTATTAATCTTGATGACGGTAGTGTTTTAAGACTAAGTTCTGATTCTGGAATAACTCTAACCACGATGGATCCAAACCATATGGTTGTGGCAAATAATGGTGGAAAAGTATATTCGCGGGTGATTAAGTCTGATCGAGTTTTCGAAATTGTTGCTGGCGGAGTGACTTATGAATCACTCGGAACTGCATACATGACTTGCAACAAAGATGGTGAAAAGGGTGTAGAAGTTTATGAATCAAAAGTTAAAGTTAAGGAGTTGGGTACAGAGACAACTGTTGACGAAGGTAAGTATTATTATGTTGAGCACAATGGAGAGATTGCAGTTAGGTCTGTTACCGATTTCGCTGCAACGATTTTAGAAGATGATTTTGTTCAGTGGAATAAATCAGAAGACCAAGAACATTTCAAATATGAACTAGGAGTCTTTGCTGCAGACGAAGATAGTGTAGCTGAAACAATGGACGAACCAATCACGGTTGAGTCAACGGTTACTGGCATTCAACTTTCCTACCTACGTAACGGCAATGTTAGCTGGACAACCACTGGTGAATCGGTAGAAGGTTATAAACTGGTTTGGTCTAAAGAGCAAAATCCAACTTATCCACTCCGCTCGGGTGATCAGTATAAGTATTACAGTGATCCAGCAACGCGTAATGGAGCTGTACATGCTTTTGACGGCGGTGGTACGTACTACATTCGAGTTTGTGAGTATCTGGGTGGAGAGTGTGGTCTGTATTCGAATCAGGTTTCAGCAACTTTCTTTGGTGATGATGACGAGAAAGAGATTGTTACAGAAACAAAGCCAGAAAAAGAAACAAATAGCGGTGTTTCTTCCATTTCAGCCTCAGCCAGCGGTGCCTCGGTAAACTGGAGTACAGTTGGTTATTCGACAAATGGCTACAAGATAGTTTGGTCAAAAAATGCAAGTCCGACTTATCCAACACGATCCGGTGACAAATATATTTATCTTTCTAGTCCAACTGCTTCCAGTACTAGTCTAAGCGCTTTTGACGGTGCAGGAACTTACTATGTTCGTGTTTGTGAGTATCTGGGTGGTAAATGCGGCGTTTATTCCAATCAGATTCAAGTAGAACTTTAGAAATAAAAAAACAACCGTTAGGATTTTCTGGCGGTTGTTTTATTTATTCTAGAAACAATTTTGAGCTTTGAGCAGATCACTGACAGTTGGAGCTGAGCCATCGATAATTTGCGTAGCTCTTTCTTCACCGAGAGCGTCTACGGCACACTGTTGCTGAGCAGCCGTAATTTCAGTAGGTATTGAAGTAGTATCAATTCCTATCGATTCCAGCATTACTTCTTGTTCAGTGGAAAGTAGCGGATGGTCATATGTGCTTTCTGTTTCAGATGATGGACCAAGAATCAAAGCTGGAGCTTTTAGAACATTAACCCCAAAAGGTTTAATTATAGCTAGAGCAATGATGAGTAATAAAATAATAAAAATAAATCCAGCTGCGATAGCGGCTAAGATTATCAAAAATATTTTGAAGTAATTAACACTTGTGTCTTTTTCTTTAGTCATATAAATTCGTTATTATACAAGTATAGCACGGTTGTCCTCAGTTAAGTTGCAGGAATCTGAAGCTGTGGTAAAGTGAGCCTACAATCTTCTTAGACCTCGGTGAAGTCCGGTGTAATTCCGGCACAGTGGCGCTACGGTGACAGTCCGAGCCCGGGTAAAAGAATTAACTTCATTAATCGGCCGCTTTAGCCGAGGAAGTATTTCCTTGGCTGATGCCCAGGTATTTTTTATGCAAAATTTCAGCAAAGGAGTAGGTATATTGGTTCT
>JAHISC010000054.1 GCA_018818445.1 Patescibacteria group bacterium
ACAAGCCAACCTTCCATGTCCTCGTCGATGCCCTGACCGCCCATTTTCGCGGTCATGCCCCAGACATCTCGTGGATTACCTCCCTGTAATTTCTCGCTGCCTCGCTGTTATTGCCTGACGCTACCCTGTGATCGGTTACAAATTTTTTGTGTTCATCATCCCAATTTACCCTCAAAGGCGCCGGTTCGAATGGCTAACCAAGTGTCTACATTCGAAGAGACGTCGAATTTCACGTCTTTATGGAGGCATAAACGCATATTATCACTCAAAGAGTTTTTATCCAGAAATTCTGCTGTATAAAAATTTTTCTTTTAATGACCTTCAGCAATTAATATTTAATCAAATGACCATATTGTAACTTCATCAACAATCCAAGAAAGCGCGATTGCATCTTTTGTTTCTTGTAAACATAAAAGATCTATAATTGATTCCTTTATATTGTTGTCTAATGTCAAATCTCGCATCTGAAAACCAAATCTGCCCGCAGTTGGCGAAGAAAAATTAAGAACAGTTATATAGCGACCAATCAGGCTTGCCAATACTTTAACAAAAATAGCAGTAATTTTTTGCATCAACTCAGTCTTATTTTCAGATGTTAATTTTGTTAGCATTGAATTTTCTATTTCAGTTAATTTATGTCCTGATAAAATATATTTTTTAATTTCTGTATTATACAGACAGTAATACTCATGCTGTGGACATTTGTTCACAAGTTCTTTCCTTACGCAAGATGTAAAAATAGATTGAAAAAATCTCAAAGCATAATCCATCTTTACAACAGTTGCAAATTGCTCACAAAAGCTTTGAAATTGATGGGCACCTAATGTGCCTACCAATACTGACTCTACTGTAGTTGGAGATAAATATTTTTGATCAATTAAAATTTCACAATTTGTTGTCGATGAAGCTTCTTGTAATAAACGTAATATGCGTTGGATGGCTCTTGCTGGATTCCTTTCTAAATCAAGCAAATAAAGCTTAAGCTGCACTCTGTTCCCTTTGACTAAATCATGATCAATTGCATTGATTACAATGCTCCAATCATCTAACACATTAATCATTTTTCTTAAATCAATTCCCAAGCATGAAGAGGGAGATTCGCATATTTCTCGAAGTTTATCTATTGTCTCCTTAATAATTGTTTCATCTAAATTGTCATTTTTTTTGTCCTCATCACAAGTGCTTGCATATAAGCCAATCATTTTTGCATAATCTAATGATTTTTCACGTATTTCTGTAGTGGCGGTATTAACAGCTGCAATATCAGCTAAATTTAAAACCATTACAGAAGTAATATTTTTTTTAATCCCTGGCACAGAGCTTTGATCACTAGTAAAATAGAGAATATCACTAAAAATAGGCAACCCCCCCTCGCCAGTGCTCACAACCCCAAACTTGTCATGATGTTGAATTATTGATGAAATAAGAGAAAAGCGGTTGTGTTTTTTTTCAATATGTTGAGGCTCATTCTCAAAAACTAATGATTCCACTAAATTTTGCTGCTGAATCCTATCAAAATTTCTAATAATGTTGGCACCAATTTGAGGGTGGTTTCCTCTGCGAATATATTTCCCAATATCGTGATATAGTGCTGCAACTTTTAATAATTCAATGACTTTTTGTTTTTCTATGGGACTTTCTCTTGTTCCTAATTCAACTCCTAGGGCACCCATTATTATTGAAAACTTACCCATAAAAGCATCACGAGTTGCGTCTACTTCCTCAGAATTTCCAGAAAAAAGGCCAGGTGCAGCTGAAGGTTCACCACTTAATAAAGCTTCAGTTAGACGAATAACATTTGGTCCATGAATTGGGAAATCGCGATTGTCATTAATGGGATCAAAAAAAATTCCATGAAAAAACTTGCAGAAAGGAATCCCATATGAAGTTATAGGCAGATAATCACAAGTAAGTAATGGGTTTCTGAATTTAATCGAGTTATTCATCCACTAACCTCCAACATATTGAAATTAAATTTCAAATCTTTCATCGGGACAGTTGTGCCAAGCGGAGTGGCACGAACACCAATTGAATTCAGTGTTGGGACACCCAAAATTTGACTGACAGTATTTGCATCGAAAAAGAAAGTTATAGTCCATCAGGCTAATAGATAACGGTTTATGGTTACTAATAAACGGGATCAAAAATTCAAATTGCGCTTGCAATTCTACATTACTATAGTTGCAATAACTGTCACGATCACAGTTGAGCGAAGCGAAATTGGCAATCTAAGTTCAAAGTAAGGTTAGATGCTTCTTCGTTAGAGTTGCCACTTTTATTGCCAGGTTCGTTTAATACCTTTACACTAGCTCGAACTTCGGCATCTATATTTTGACGTATTTCAATTCTTTTCCTGTTCGAATCACGCAGTAATAAGGCAATCCGACCAATCATTTCCAACGGTCTGTTTTCAGGATTACGGAGAATCGACTCTAGAGGCCACATTCTTTTGTTAATCAGCCTGATTTTCCTTAGATATTCTTGCTTCCTGCTAACATTTAGTCTGCAATCTGCATTAAACAGGTTTGCATAAACCACGAGATTCTCGTCAGTCTCAGAGATCTTACCGTTCTCTGCAGTGAGTTGGAGGATAGAAAGTCGGTCAATAATATCACCAAGAGGAACCATGGCATTATTCCCTCGGCCGGTATGCTTTTCTTTCGTAACAGTAATGTATTCCTTCATTTTGTTCCTTTTCTTACTTGCTACTTAATGTTGAGTCTTCAGCTTCACTTTCACTTTGATCTTCAATCGATCTTTTTAAAACAAGAATTTCTGATCGCAGTTTTTCAGTCTCAGATTCCAATTTTTGTTTTTCCACTTGCAGTTTTTCAGTCTCAAGTTCCAATTTTTGTATTTCTATTGCTCTAACATGTTCTAAAGATGGCTCACAAATTCTGTTACAAATGATGGATCCAAGAACTATAACTAGTAAGATAGTTACGCCGAGTCGGAATCCATAGGACCAAAAAGGAGCCTTTAAAGGACTTTCTTTAAGTTTTCCTAGGTAGTTTTTTGTTTGGTCACTAAATTCAGAATTTGAAATATTTCGAAGGCATTTTTCATAATCCAATGCGATGCTTTGATCAACATTCTGTGCGCGATTGATTCCCATACACCACATTAAATGAAGGCCCACAATAACAGCGGCAAATACGAAAAGCGTCCAAGGCGCTCCAGGGACTTGTGGAAAGTCTTTAACTGTCAAAGAGCCAGCTATTCCAGCTGCAAGCGCAGTCCAAAGGGTTAACGAAAACTTAAGTTCAATCTCCCTACGAAGGTTGAACTGTCGCCAAGCAACATCATATGTTTGAAAGATCGATTCGAAACGTCTCCGCTCTTCGTCGTTCATATCACTCTCCTTTTTTAAGTTGCATCAAAAAAGAGTAGACAGACAGCCTAAAAGACGTAAGATTTTAAGTTGTTAGGAAGTCTGAGTTAAGCCGCTTTTCTGCTGTTCCAACATTCCAGTTCATATTGAGGCTAAGATTTGTTTAACTTGGTCGAATACTTCCTTTGACGATTATGTCATTTGTTTGCTGCCGTGGGCACCAAATTGAGAATTTCTACATATACTGCCAATCTCTACAAAATGATGGAGCATATGCAAATATGGCAAATTGTCGCGGCTATTTATGAAATGCACAAATTGGAAGATTAGAGTGGCAATCTAATGCCTTGAGGGAAATATAGAATTTAGGATGTTTCCTGACCATGTGGATGCCCGAACCTCAGGAATCTCTATTAACCAGTAAGCTAAATTACGGACATTATGCGTGCTCTATAAATCATGGTCTGTCCCCATTACTTTTATTACTTTCTTGTCACCCCATCACCAGAT
>JAHISC010000055.1 GCA_018818445.1 Patescibacteria group bacterium
GAAGCAATCGGAGAAGTGTTCATGTTAAAACTAATCATCAACTCGTCATTGGCGATTGGGATGGTTGAATTGAACCCCTGCTCTGCCTGATAAAACCCTCGCTTGGAATAAATGAGTCTAGATCCAAAGATTGATTCAATTTCACCAGTGCGTTTATCTAGCTCTTCTTTATCATCAGCGTAAATAGTCACGTAAAAAGAAAACTGGAAAAAGTGTTCAATGCCTTGTGTTAGATCATCACGAAGTTGCTCGACGTCACGAAGTGCAGTCTCACGAATTGGATCACGTGGCGCACCTTTTTCGTTGCCTGATGTAATTTCTGATTGTAAAATACCAACTTTATTCCTGAGTTGCTTTAAAATTACTTCCGACTTAACCGGATAAAAGAACATGGCAATATCCAAGGTGCCACTATAATTAATGACCGGCGCTCCCCAACCAATGCCTACATAACGAGGATATGTGACGACAAATAGTGTTCGGATGTATTTTGAACCAACTTGAAGAAAATCAGGATGCACCTGAAAAGCTGACGGCGCAATTATATCGCGAATGGAGACTGTACCACGACGATAAATGCGTTCTTCCTCGAGTGTAGCCTTTTCGGCTATCACCTTTTGTTGATCCTCTGAAAGCTTACGTGGCTTTTTGGATTCAGGTTCACGAGGTTCTTTTTGAAGTTTTTGTACATCAATAGCCATACTAAAATGCTTCTTCAACGCGTACAGCATTCAGATCACCAAGACGTTCGGTGTCGAATACTTCCGGATTGTACACGGTATAATAAAGTTCAATTAAACTTTGGGTATCCAAAATAGCCGTCTGTAGTCCCATGCCGTTTAGGCCACCTTGAATAATAGAAACTCGCTGCATCAAAGCGTTCTTTCTTTCTGTAAACTGCTTTTTGTTCAATTTGACACTCGAGGCTGGAGTAATCGCTTCCATGAGTTTACTAAAGAAATTACGATGTTTATCTGTTGCCGGATCATAAGGAACAGCAACATAAAAACGTTTTTGCATAATTTCTCCAAGTTCAACTAAATCCTGAATAAATGAACGATAGTCACGGATCTGAGTTTTTAGCAATTCATTAGGAATTTGTGACTCTTGCTGATCTAGAGCTTTGATATATGCGTCAATATTCATTTTCCTCGACTGAATCACTATCTGCAGTGGGTGCTCTAGGCCGTTTAAAAATTGCATGTAAGCTTGGATCATGGCTTGCTGCTCATCGCGTGATTTCAAAGCAAAATTCACACTAGAAACCATAATTACGCTCCGTAGTGTACCGTCTTTCAAAATAACAGCATCTTCACGGATTTCTGCAATATCCAAAAATCTCTGTGTTGGAGGCCCTGGCTTTGGTTTTTTAATTGCTTGTTTTTTGGCCATAAGATTGTTCTTCTTCCGGTTTATAAACACCACCCGTGTTCACAACTAAACTCATTTCAGATAAATGAGAGCGTGACAAAGATTGCTTTCTGGGAATAATAATTAGTGGCTCTTCAATTTCTTTTTTAAGTCTAGCCTTCAGTTCTGCATCAGTGATACTTTTATCCCAAACTCTCAAACCTGGTCTGCGGAGAGTTTGAACCATATTAAGAACAATGTGATGGAATGGCTGCCCATTAACACGAGCAAAAGCAAACAGTAACCCCACAAAAAGAACAGGGATGCCAATACCCAACATGACCCATAAATTTAAAAAAATCCGATAGATAATAAACTCCAAGATGCCGACAGCCAAAAGAATAGCAAACTGACGACCAGTTACCTTGCCCATGATAGTGGCTTCAACGTCTAAAAATTGTGGTACAACAAATTGGTCTGGCATGGAAAAAGTATATCACGACTCAGAATTTAATTCGATTATTTAAGGCAACTACAGCCGCAATTTCAGTTGGACTTAAACTCTCTTCGCCAGCATTACGTCTAACTGAAGCAATTTCTGAGATTGAGATGCCCTTTTGCAATGATTCCTGAGTCATTTTTAAATAAAGACGGTTAATAGGACTACGGCGCCAAGCGTTTACGCCTTTTATGCGTTCTTCGAAAGATGTGGCTTCCAGCAAATCGATTTTATCTTCAACTTTTTGTGTAGCTTCTTCCGGATCTGATGATAAACGACGGAATTCTGATGGAGTCATTTCACCCAATTCTTCAACTGGACCAATTAAACGACGAGCAAATTTAACATCAGTAAGCTTAGCAGTTGATTCTGGTGCCACACTAGGCATGGAAAGCAGAGCTTTAGCCTTCTTTGGTCTTGAAGCTTCTTCCGCTTTTATGATGTCGTCTTGGTTTATCTTGGCTGCTTGAACAGCTACCTCCTCCTCACTACTTCGAGCGGCACTTACACGTGCCAAAGGCAACACTGGCTCGACTTCATTGTCATCAATTTTTTTGGTTAACGCTGTATGTTGCTTGTTGAGAATTTCTTTTTCTTGTTTAATCAACTCTGCTTCAGAAACAATTGGTTTTTCTTTAGAAAATTTACTTGCGATTTTAGCGTCTGCAACCTTGAGTGCTGCTAACACCATTTTAGCGTCTGCAGTATCAAACCTGTAGCGCTCAATTAATTGCCTTTCTGTTTGACGATCGCTCCTGATGCCGCGCAAATATGACTCTAATAATTGCTGGGAGGTGGCTGGAGACAAACGTTTCTTTTTAAAAATGTCTCGCAACTCATTATTTAAATCACTAACTACCTGCTCCACGAATTCGTAATAAGCCAAATTATGATCCTCTACTTTTTTTGCCTTAACAGATTCAATGTCAATTTCAGCTAACTCTTCCTTATCTAAAATATTACCACTGATAATTGGTACTTCTTTGACTACAGCATGAGTAACAGCCTCAACCGGCAAAGTTTGATCAAATCCTTCGCCACGCACAGTCAAAGCAAAAGGCTCAACTTTTTCCCTAGGTTCTTGTTCTTTTTCTGGCTCGACTTCCTCGACTTCAGTTTTTTCTGCCGGATGAGTGTAGGCGACATGATCAACTTTGTCTTCCTGAA
>JAHISC010000003.1 GCA_018818445.1 Patescibacteria group bacterium
TAAATTCAATTACCCAGATCAAGACCTTGTTCGCGCTGTCGATGTCTTTGGCGGATTCGTTACCAAGGATAACTATCGTTTCATGAAGCAGCTCTTAGCCGGAGAGCTTACGCCAGAACAAGAAAAAGAAGCCAAGATATTAGGAATTGAAAAAACAGGTGCTGATGGCATACAAGAATTGCGGGCGAAGTTGAAAAATTTCACCAGTGAAGTTTTAACTATGGATGGTCCCAATCCTGATTTACTTCTCCAATCAGATATTTTGAAAGATTTCATGAAATCATTTGTTAGATTCTCTGGCTCACGATTTGGTGAACATGGTGAGGACAAATTTCTTAATACGATAAAGTATTTTGAACAAATTAAGGAAAAAGCAAAGAAGTTGAATGAGGAGTATCGGCCAAGCCACATCATAACTATCCAAGCGATCGATCAAGCAAAACAAGCTCAAATAGAAATTTCGGAGCAAGGTTTAAATCGTTTTAAAACTTTTCAAGATGCACTGCGTGAGGCTGTCAGGTTGTACGATCATCCGGAAGCTCTCATGCCTATTTTGCAAAAAATTCAAGAGAAGCTTGATGTAAAAAAAATGGACCTAGAGCAAAAGCAGGCCAATCTTTCCAATGAAAAGGCGCGGGCTAGTATACAGAAAAATATTGATGCACTGAACAGTATCCAGTTGGATGCAAACACAAATTGGCAAGAAACTTTTTCGAAATTGATATCTTTTAAAAACGAATTTCGTGACGAACTACTAACTGCAGTTTTTTGGTGGAGTCTTAAAATTAAACCAGATTCTATCGGAGCTGTTAAGGAGCTAATAGAAAAAGAAACCCCTGCTTTTAATGATCTTTCTCAAGCCTTAGATTTTATTGATCACATTACCAACAGGGAAACATTAAAGAAATTTTTTATAGATACAAAAGCAGCCAAGAATTTTGATTATTTACTTAATGTCTCCGCCTTGCAAGATGAGCTAGCCAGACTGCAAAATCAAGAGTCAAAAGGAACGATGAAAATGCAATTTGTGCCGGGTCGAAACTTGCTAACAGAGTTTTCCGGTCACATTGCCGACGCTTGTTGGGCATCAAAATATCCTAGTATTATCGAAGAATTTCCTAATTTCACTTCTCTCATGATGGTTTTAAATCCCGATAACCCGCAAACACGGCGATTGGCTGGCGCAGCTTTTCTGATTGAAACTACAGCAGAAGACGGTCGCGAACTCTTAATCATCCGCGGCCTCAATCCACAAGAAAACGTAATCAACAGTTTAAAGGTGAATGATTTTTACAAGAAAATTACTGAATATCTAAAAGAAATTGCCGGCAGCATGGGGAGAGAATTAGCTATCGTCATTGACGACCACTCAGGTGGGTCTGCTTCAAATAGGCCAGTTCTTTATAATCATTTAAGCGGGCTTCAAGAAAAACTACAGAAAATCAAACCGGCACACGACGAAGATACGACCTTTAATGGTTATCATATTCAAGATAATATCTATCTTGTCTAAGTTTGGGTAAATTAGATTTGTGCGACAATGAGGCGGGGTTTGTGGGCGAGATCGCGCAGTAGTTCTAGCTTCGCCATTGGAAAATGTTCAGTAACTAGCCGAGGGCCAGATATTTCTTGGCTAGGGTCAATCTCCAGAAGAAGATGAATCGTAGCAGGGAAGTGGTCACGGTTTTCTTCGATTTGTTGCAACAGTCGATCATAAAAATCTAGGCCGTCAACACCACCAACAATAGCCTTTTTTGGTTCATAATTTTGTACATCAGGATCGAGCACTGGCCACTGCTGAATACGAGCATACGGGAGATTTGCGCAGATTATTGCACTGGAAGCTTGAGCATCGTGAATGTTTATTTTGATATACGGTAAAAGTAGATCGCCTTCCAAAAAAGAAATTAGCTTTGTTACTCCCAACTCTGTCGCGTTAACTCTAGCTATTGCCAGAGCTTGACTGTCGACATCAGTAGCAATAACTGGGATGTCTTTTTCTGCTGCCAAGGTAATAGCAATAGCTCCGGAACCGGTACCAACATCAATCACAGTCGAACGTTCATCAATCAGTTTTAAGGCCTCATCGATCATTAGTTCTGTTTCTGGTCGTGGCACTAAGACAAATTTATTTACTCTAAATTTTCGTTTATAAAATTCTTTTGATCCAGTGATATAGGCAACTGGTTCATGTTTGCTACGTCGTTCAATATAGCCTTGGTAAATTTCAGCTTTTTCCAGCGGTAGTTCATCTTCAAAGTGAGAAAATAGGTAAGAGGTTGGTTTTTTCAAAGTGTAAGAAAGCAAAACTTGCGCATCGAGCATTGGGTTATGCCCTTGTGTTATTTTTTCTTCCAGGGTCGATTTAATGCGCTCGCGTCCCCAGTTAAGCGCTTCTAAAATGGTCATAGCGCTATTTCGCGCAATCTTTGGTCAGCTAATTTTAAAGCAGAAATGATTTCTCCCAACTCACCGCTTAAAATATTTGGTAAGCCATGCCAGGACTCTTGAATACGGTGGTCAGTAATACGATCTTGCGGGAAATTGTAAGTACGTATTTTTTCTGATCTATCACCAGTGCCAATCTGACCTTTACGTTTTTGGGAAAGCTCTGCTTGCTTTTTTTCTTGTTCATAAGCAAAGACACGGGCTCGGATAATTTCCATGGCTCGCTCTTTGTTTTGTTTTTGTGAACGTTCTTCTTGGCAATAGACAATCATGCCGGTTGGCACGTGAACAATACGAACTGCACTGTAAGTGGTGTTAACACTTTGTCCTCCAGCGCCTGTTGAGGTTGTTGCTTCAATAGTCAGGTCTTTTGGATCAAGGAAAAATTCTTTTTCTTCAATTTTTGGCAGTACAGCTACAGTAACAGTCGAAGTATGTACTCGACCCTGCTTTTCTGTTTCAGGAACTCGTTGTACTCGGTGCACACCTGATTCAAATTTCATGTCTCCATGTGCTCCTTCTCCTTTTATTTCAAAGATAATTTCTTTGAATCCACCAATATCATTTTGACTCTGAGAAACTATTTCTGTTTTCCAGCCTTTTACTTCTGCATATTTAGCGTACATACGATAAAGTTCAGCTGCAAAAAGAGCTGCTTCATCACCGCCTGCACCGGCTCGGATTTCCACAATAGCATCGTTTGTATCTGTTGGTTCTGGTGGGATTAGAGCTAGTTGTAATTTTTTTTGCAAAACAGGCACCTCTTCTTCCAAACGGCTAATTTCAAATTCTGCTAATTCTTTCATTTCAGGATCGCTGAGAGTTTCCTTGGCTCCAGCTAAATCTTGTTCAGCTTTTTGAAGGTTTGTGGCAATATCCACAATATGTTTTGTAAATTGGAATTGTTTGTTAATAATTCCAAGTTTTTGAGGATCGCTAAGCACAGCCGGATCGACCAATTGGGTTTCTAGTTTTTTTAGCTCTTTGTTCTTTTTTGTTAAAACTTCTATTGAATCCATATAATATTATTTTATCACTGTAACACAAAACGCCCGAATTTGGGCGTCTTTGTAAAAATAAAAATTGTTAAGCCTCGGTTGCTTTGATTTTCTTGTCTGCACGAGCCTTTGCACGAGCTGCCTTCTTAACCTGCTTAGCTTTGTGATCCAATACTTTTTCATCCTCTTTCTTTTCTTGTCTTGCTTGAAATTTTTCTACACGTCGTGCAGTGTCTACAATCTTTTGCTGACCAGTATAAAAAGGATGGCAAGCGCTACAAAGCTCAATAGAAATAGATTCTACTGTAGAGCCTGTAGTAAATGTCTTGCCACAAGCACAAGTAACTATGCTTTTTGAGTGGTACTGTGGGTGAATATCAGTTTTCATACGCTAATAAGTGACCAAATGCTAGCATGTAGGCAAAATTCTGTCAAACCGTTGTACTAGAAGGGTACATAGGTAACACTTTGTGATATTTAAAATGGAAGTTTGCCGGAGGCATGTAATCAAGAGTCTGGTGCGGGCGTCTGAAGTTATATTCAACGAGCCATTCTGTCAGCCGTCCGTTAAAGATAGTTA
>JAHISC010000056.1 GCA_018818445.1 Patescibacteria group bacterium
AAGTATTTCACCTGTAGCTAAAAATTTTTGATATTCTTTCAAAATAAAATGTATCTGCTTGGCAAGAATAGAAGGATCCATTAAGCCTTTGCCAAATCTGAATCGTTCCAGAAAACTAGTTGTGTGTGGTGATAGATAAGTTCCAACTTTTTGGCCGTCTTCAACAAGGATTTGATGAATCATGTTAGCTACCGAACCTTTACCACTAGTGCCGGCAATGTGAATAAAGTCTAAATGCTTTTCCGGATTATCGATTTGCGTTAGAAAAGCATCAAGACGTTTCATCGAACGAATTAATTCGGCTTTGGAATCAGAAAATTGTTTGAGCTGTAAATTGTTGAGAGAAAGCATCTCTTCATAAGCTCGTAAAAAGGCATGTTGCATAGCGCCACTATTGTATCGTTAAAGTAGAATGTAGTACATACCTCCTATTTGTTGCACGTGACCTTTAACTTCTAGGATAGCTAAATTACTGGCTATGCTGGCACTATTGAGATCTGTTTTTCTAATCAGTTCGTTAATGTGTATTGGAGTTTTAGAAAGTAGTTGTAAAATTATTTCTTCATCTTGACTAGCTGGTTTATATCCTTTCTTTTGAGCCGGTCTGGTATCTATTTGTAAGAGGTCAAGAATATCTTTTGCTTCTGTTACAACATGGGCACCCATTTTTATCAGATTGTTTGTGCCTTTAGCAGTAGGCGTGTGAATAAGTCCAGGAACAGCAAAGACATCACGATTTTGTTCAAGCGCGGCACGAGCCGTAATAAGTGATCCAGATTGCTCAGCTGCCTCCACTACTAAAGTACCATGGCTCATGCCAGAGATGATTCGATTACGATAAGGAAAGTAGTGATTGAGCGATGGTGAATGAAGTGGAAACTCTGAAATGACAGCTCCGCCAGCATCGATGATTTTTTTTGCAACATAACGTTGTCGGCTGTCGAGCTTTAAAAGGCCGCAGGCTAAAACGGCCACAGTTAAGCCGTCAGCTTCCAGGGCAGCCATGTGTGCTGCTTCATCGATACCGTATGCCAGACCGCTAACGATCACCACTCCGGCTGCAGCTAGCTCAGAAGAAAGGGCGTGCGCATTTTGTAAGCCATAGTTTGTTGCTTTACGCGAGCCAACTACTGCCAAGTGAGTGACTTCGCTGGTCGGTAGATATCCAGCAACGTAGAGTAGACCTGGCGGATCATAGATTTCTTTGAGCAGCGTTGGGTAAGAGTCATCATGAATGGTGATTGCTTTGAAATTATTACGGGTGGCCTCTTCCAGTAAACGTTCAGGATGAATTTGCTCACGTAAGTTAATGAAATATTCTGTTTGAGATTCAGCTATACCAGCTTCACGTAGTTCATCTTTACTAGCAAAAAATGCTTCCTTCATGCTAGGGAAGTGATCAGAAAGTTTTTTAAATGCTTGCGGACCAAATTTCGGATTTTCATTTAGCGCTAGCCAGTAAGGTAGATCGGTGGAAGACATAAATACATTTTGTCAGATTGCGTTCTTATGTTCAAGCAAGAAAGTAAAAATATGAACTATTTTATGCACAGAGGATACTTGACATATGTTTAGGATTTCATCCGGCCGGATGTAAACTTAAAGATATGATGAGGAATAAAATTACAGAAAAACAAAAACCAAAAGTTTCCCTTTCAAAGCAATTATTATTGTATTTATTGGATACTGCGGATTATCTTGCTAGAGCAAACGAGAGGATTTATCTATTAAGTCCCGTGTATTCGTCATATCCAAAAAGAGAGCGACAACATTTTTTAGAATATCAACGTTTAAGGAGTCTTGAACGTAGAAAGTTAGTGAAACTAAAAAGAATAGGAGGCGAGTTATTTTATAGGATATCCGATGATGGCGTACGAGAGGGTTTAAAGACCAGGGTCATTTCTTGTAATAAGAGGTTGCCACAGGAAGAAACGTGTCTAATCGCCTTTGATATTCCTGAGGATATTAGGAATGTCCGTTTAGCGTTACGTAGTTTTTTAAAAAAAGCAGGATTTAGAAAGGTACAGCAAAGTTTGTGGGAATCTGATATGGATGTTATCGCTGACATGGAAAAATTATTTAAGCTTCTTGGTATTGGTAAGTATACAGCCGTCTATAAAACAAAAGCTTGATATATGTTTAACTTTCCATCCGGCCGGATGTAAAGTTTAATATATTTTTTTACTATCTACTCTACAGTTATTAATTGGAAATTAAAAAATATTTTCGAATGAGGAAAACAAAAAAGGTTATTAAAACCTTTTTTATTTTATCGATTAAATTATTCTGTTAGATTTTCAGTAACGCTTTCAATACCATGATTGAGTGCGTATTGAATTTTTTTTACAACAGTTTCAATAATTTCAGGCAATGCATCTTTTTCATCTTTTCCAAATTTTGCCAGCACCCAATCCTCTAGCACCATCGGCTCAACTGGTTCACCGATTCCAACTCGTAGACGTACAAAATCTTCCTCCCCCAAATTCTCAATAAGAGATTTAACCCCATTGTGTCCGCCAGCTGAACCCTCGAGTCTAATTCGTAAAACTCCAAAAGGCAACATTGCGTCATCGTAGACAACCCAAATTTGAGCCGCATCTTCTAGTTTGAATTTTGACGCCGCCTTTTTTATTGCCTCACCAGATTTATTCATGAAAGTTTCTGGCTTAATTAGAATTAATTTTTCACCGTCCAGATTAGTTTCAAGAATTTGTGCATCCAAGTCATTATCACGTGAAAAATTTTCTCCAAGCGACTCAGCTAACTTGTTTAATACCAAGTAGCCCATGTTGTGCCTCGTATTTTGGTATTGTTCGCCTGGATTACCAAGCCCTGCAATAATTTTAGTCATAGTCTTTGTATTCCTCACCCGTTATAGTGCGCTTTCTTTCTCCAGCGCTGACAAATACTCTAATCGGAGTTCCGTCAAAGCCATATTTGTCACGTAATTGATTTTCAATATAACGTAAGTATGTTTCATTGAGTGCTTCTTTATCTTTCTGCTTCATGCCTAGCCGGAAAACAGGCGGAGCCACGTTGGTTTGTTTAAAAGATGTCACCTTTGGATAGCCAGCTCCTTTACCACGGCTTGGCAAGTGTTTTTTTATAACTTTACTTATGAATGCGTGTGTTTCACGGTGATCTAGCTGGATAAAACGGTTTTGATAAACTTCATCAATCAGATTAAATAGATCCTGAACTCGTTTTCCGGTTAGTGCGGAGGTGAAAACGATCGGCGCATAATCGAGATGTGGCAAATGAGCTCTAATGTATTCTTCGTACTTATTGATGGTGTTTGGGTCCTTCTCAGGAATTAGATCCCATTTGTTAGCTACGATAATAACGCTAGCTTTACCTTCTGCAATGATACCAGCCAAATGTTTGTCTTGCGACTGGATTGATTTGGAAATATCGATCACAAAAATTGCAACGTGAGCCCGTTTGATTGCTTGGAGTGATCTGTGAACACCGGCAGTTTCAAGTTCGGATTCACCAGCTTTCATTCTAGCGGTTTTGCGCATGCCGGCAGTGTCGATAAATAAATATGATTTACCATCAACATGAATCATGGTGTCATTTGGTTCTCGAGTTGTATGTGCAGTATCAGAAGTAATAAAACGATGATGGCCGACCACAGAATTTAAAAGAGATGACTTACCAACATTTGGTCTACCTAAAACAGCTACTCGGATAGCAGTCATGTCTTGAATTTCAACTGGCGGGTTACCAGCCTCTTCCAAGGCGTCAAAAACTTTGTCCAGAAGGTCGCCAGTACCAGAACCTCGGGCAGCAGAAATAGGGAGAGGTGTTCCTATACTCCATTTATGCCATTCTTTTTCTTCTGACAAAGCTCGGATACGAACCGTGTCTGCTTTATTGCCCACGAGAATTATTGGCTTCTTACTGGCCATCAATTCTTTAGCAATTTTGCGATCCTCTTGCTGTAGTCCGGTAGTTAGATCGACCACAAAAATTATTGCATCAGCTTCTTTAATGGCTAGACGTGCTTGATCAACAGCTTCTTCATCTATCTTAATATTTTTATCAACATCAAATCCGCCAGTATCAACCAGACGAATTATTTTACCGCGCCAAAGACAATCAGCTTCAAAACGATCTCTGGTTGTTCCAGGAATTTTAGATACAAGTGATTTTTGTTTTTCTATAAGACGGTTGAAGAGCGTTGATTTGCCAACGTTCACTCGACCGACAATCACAACTTTTGGCGGCTGGATGGTCATGACCTATTTTAGCTTTGACTAGTTAAGACCCAAGCAATTATCGATAGACAAGATTCTCCGCAGTTTGGCCTAAAATCACCAAAAAGTCAATGGGTTCGCTGGTGGTAATATGTTCTTCACCTGGGGTAGAAATAGTTAGCTCGCGCGGTACAACTTCATCAGCAAAAATCCAGCCTGTAGCCGACATAGAAACATCAGCTTCTAAAAAGTCTTTGAGGATGGCTAATTCCTCTGATTTTTGACCTTCGGTTAAGTCGTAAATAATTGTTTGCTCATAACCTTTGGAGTCAGCATTACCGATCTGACGTACGTCAAAACCCGCGCTAATAAGCATTTGCGAAGTCTGAAAAGCAAGACCTGAGACACTGGTACCATTTTGGATTTCGATTTTAACTGGGGTACCAGCGATTTTTTTAAGGCCACTTTCTTCGGTTGTTTGGGCGCTGTAAATATTTGTTGCAATTTCTCTGACTTGCGACCAGTCATCACGTTTTGGCAAAAGAACATAAGCCCCATTGATGTTGGTCTGGTAAAGTGGGCTATCTGGACTAGCATCGAGAACAGTGAGGTGAATATTTTCTGTACTAACATCTGGCGCCAAGCGAGCCATTTTGGTCATTTCCCAAAAAGTTAGATTTGTTTCAACGTTATCTTGGAAAGTCTGAATAATTTTATTGAGTTTTCCAGGATTAAGTAGCACGGAAGGGGAGAGTATTTTATCTTTAACGGCTAAGAGAATTTTTTGTTGACGCTCAGCGCGAGAGAAGTCAGATCCTTCACCATTTGTACCATGTCTGGAGCGAGCAAACTTTAGAGATGTGTCACCATCCATATGAGTCCAGCCCTCGGTAAACTCAATTGTTTGAATCAGATGGTCGTCAGTTGGGTAGGTGTAATCAGCAAAACTTCTATCTACGTATACGTCAACACCACCAATAGCATCGATCAATTCTTCAAATCCATTAAAATCAACTTTAACGGTATAGTGAATTTTCTGATCTAATATTTCTCCAATTACATCAGCAGACTCTTCCAGACCAGATCCTGGACTATCCATTTCAGCGTATGCATTAACATGATTTATTTTTCTATAACCATAATCAGGAATTGGGACAATTAAGTCGCGAGGAATGGAAAGTAGCCCAACTTCTGAAGTTGAAGGTTGAAAACTGCCAAACATAATTGTATCGGTGAGTTCTGGCCCATCGTGACCTTCTCCACCAATACCAAGCAACAAAAAATTAATTCGATCATCTTCTTCTCCGACCAAATCTTTTTCACCAGAAGTAACTAGATTTTTAAATGATGAAAAGAGCGACAGGTTATTGTCTGCCACATTATTATTTGGCACTTTGATTTTAAAAGATAGGGCAGTACCGCTAATAGCCAAAAAAATAAAAACAATTACAACCGCGCGGAGGGCGGTTTTACCTATTTTTTGTCTATGACGATCGGGAACAAGCTGATACTTTCTTTTAAGAAAGTCAACGGATTTTTCTTCGTCCATAATACTGGCATATTGTAGCAGATCAATTCGGTTTTGGCGATAGAGAAAATTTGCAATTTGCCTTTTTTTATGCTATCTTCACGATACTATGCTTTTTTATAGAAAAAAAACTGATCAAGAACCATGGGTTTTTAGAGTTTTCGGGGCTTCCTTAGGTGCTGTTGTACTGTTTTTGGTTGAAGTAGCTCAAATAATCATATTAGCAGCTGCAATCATTATTCCGGTTCGCTATTTTTTGATTCAGCCTTTTGTGGTCACAGGAGCATCGATGGAGCCTAATTTTTATGACAGTGAGTATTTAATTATCGACGAAGTGTCTTATAGATTGCGCGACATTCATCGTGGAGAGATTGTTGTTTTTAGACCATCTAATAGTCCTGAGCAATTTTACATCAAGCGAGTTATTGGGTTGCCAGGAGAAACAATTCAGATTTTGGAAGGAGAAATTTCCATTTTTAATAAAGAGTTTCCCAATGGCCATGCGTTAATTGAGGAATATATAGAGGATTACACTAATGGTCAGGTAAGGGTAACGCTTGGTCTTGACGAGTATTATGTTCTCGGCGACAATCGGGATGCCAGTTTAGACTCCAGGAAAATTGGACCAGTGTCTGCAGAAAGCATTATTGGAAGAGTGTGGTTGCGTGGTTTACCACTAGATCGCCTCGGTACTATTTCAAGTCCTGAATATACGTTTTAAATTATGCCAAAGAAAACATCAAATAAAGACCCGGAGGAGGTAAAGAAAACTAAGATTCAAACGCTCTTGCGTGGTTTTAGAGATATTTTGCCCGAAGAGCAAGCTATCTGGGATCGTGTTGAGGAAGTTGCCGCAAGACTTTCGAATGATTATAGTTATGGCCGCATTCGTTTACCAATTTTGGAAAAGCGTAATTTGTTTGAGCGCACAATTGGTAAGGGTACTGATATCGTGGAAAAAGAACTTTTTGCTTTCGAAGATCAGGGCGGCGACAAAGTAGCTATGCGTCCAGAGGCAACCGCTCAGATCGCTAGAGCTTATATTGAGCACGGCATGATCAATAAACCACAGCCAGTGAAGCTTTGGTATTTTGGACCAATGTTCCGATACGATCGTCCGCAAGCTGGTAGATATCGTCAGTTCTGGCAGTGGGGATTAGAAGCTTTAGGATCTGATGATTCTATTTTGGACGCACAGTTGATCTTGATTATTGATCGCTTTTTTAAGGAGCTAGGACTAAATGTTGTTTTTAAGATCAATTCTCTTGGTACAGTAGAAACCAGACGTGAGTATGTGATGGAGCTGGTTAGTTACTTTAAGCAATTTAGAAAGAAGTTGTCAGAGGTAGATAAAAAAAGATTGACTAAGAATCCGTTGCGCCTACTTGATTCAAAAGAAGAAGGCATGGCTGAGTTGAAAGTTGATGCACCACAAATTGTTGACTGGCTTGATGATGATTCTAAGCAGCACTTCATGAAAGTTATTGAGTATTTAGATGAAGCTGATGTGGCTTATGAACTTGATCCGTTTTTGGTTCGCGGACTCGATTATTATAACCGAACTGTTTTTGAAGTAGTCCTAGCGAGTGATGATAACAGCGTTGCTCAGAATGCATTAGGAGGAGGCGGCCGTTATGACGATTTGATTCCACAATTAGGTGGCCGCGAAGAAGTTGGTGCTATTGGTGCTGCTATTGGTATCGAAAGAGTTATTTTGGCAATGAAAGAGAAGGGCATTGAGTTTCCTAAGCAGCGAAAGGTAGATGTATTCTTTTGCCAGTTAGGAGATGCTGCTCGTAGAAAAGGTTTGTTAGTTTTTGAAGAGTTCAGAAAAGCAAGCGTTTCTATTGCAGAAGCGTTTGGTAAAGGTTCCTTAAAGGCTCAGCTCGAGGCAGCGGATAAGCAAGGTGCAAAAATTGCTTTGATTTTAGGGCAAAAAGAAGTGCTCGATGAAACAATTATTGTTCGTGACATGGATTCTGGAGCGCAAGAGATTGTGGATGTAAAGAAAGTGGTTGAAATGGTAAAGAAGCAGTTACAGAAGTAAAAAGTAAATTTTAGTAAAAACATGGCCATTGAAAGACTCGGCCGTGTTTTTTTTGTTACCAATAAACCGAGGCCGTTAGGCCTCGAGTATTCCGCTTCGACAAGCTGTCATTCCGGCGAACGCCGGAATCCAGCGTGGATAAAAAACGATGAATCCCGCCTGCCTGCCCTGCCTACCGCCTGCCTGCCGGTAGGCAGGGCAGGCAGGCGGTAGGCAGGGATCAAGGTCCGGGATGACGATAATTGTGGCAGCTCGACAGCGGACAAGCGAAGCTTAAGTTCTAAGATACAGAGGCCGTGAGGCCTCGAAGTATCATTTATTTATAACCAAAACTATATTCATTATCTACTCACCGCATAATTGACATTACTCACTGCCTGTGCTACTCTTTTCTGTCGCACCTTATATTTAAAACACTACCCGGAGGTTGAAAGCCCTCCTAAGCCTGAGGCCACCTAGTGGCCAACGGTCTGCCCCGTAGCAGGAGCCGTTCTCCAGTAATGGAGGAATGAAGCTTGAGCTCTTCGGAGCCCAAGAAAACCCTTGGTGTGT